>JBAQHA010000807.1:0-5023 GCA_049288075.1 Oricola sp. | reverse complement strand
CTGTGGAGGGCGGCGCCGCGCGAGCCGAGATCGTCGTCGACGATCCGGCGCTGTGGTGGCCTGCGGGGCTTGGGGAGCAGGTTCTGCACGAGCTTGAAGTCCGCCTGGACGACCAGGTCATCCGGCGGCGGATCGGCCTCAGGAGCCTGGACCTCGTCATCGGCGAGGATGGCGGCTTCAAGTTCCGGGTCAACGGCCGCGACGTCTTCGCTCGCGGGGCGAACTGGATTCCGGCCGATGCGCTGCCGGGACGGATCACGCCGGACAAGACGCGCGGTCTGCTGCAGTCGGCGGTCGACGCCAACATGAACATGCTCCGGATCTGGGGCGGCGGGCGCTACGAGCCGGACTGGTTCTACGATCTGTGCGACGAACTCGGCCTGATGGTCTGGCAGGACTTCATGTTCGCCTGCAATCTCTACCCGTCGACGCCGGAGTTTCTCGCCGAGATCGACCGGGAGGTGCGCGAGGTCGTGGCCCGGATCGGCCATCATGCCTGTCTCGCGGTGTGGTGCGGCGACAACGAGTTGCTCGGCGCGCTCAACTGGTTCGAGGAAAGTCGCGCCAATCGAGACCGCTACCTCGTAGCCTATGACCGGCTCAACCGCGCTATCGAGAGCGCATTGAAGGAAACGGCGCCGGAGGCCAATTGGTGGCCGTCCTCGCCGTCGCCCGGCTACATGAGCTTCGGGGACGCCTGGCACGACGATTCCTCGGGCGACATGCATTTCTGGTCGGTGTGGCACGAGGGCCGCGATTTCGAGCATTATCGCGATGTCTCGCCGCGCTTCTGCTCGGAATTCGGCTTCCAGTCCTATCCGTCGATGCAGGCGATCCGGACCTTTGCCGATCGCGAGGACTTCAACATCGCCGCACCGGTGCTCGAAAGCCACCAGAAGAACGCCGGCGGCAACGCGCGTATCGCCGAGACGATGTTCCGCTACTTCCGCTTCCCGGTCGGCTTCGAGAATTTCGTCTACCTGTCGCAGGTGCAGCAGGGCCTGGCGATCAAGACGGCCGTCACGCATTGGCGAAGCCTGAAACCGCACTGCATGGGCACGCTGTATTGGCAGTTGAACGACACCTGGCCGGTCGCGAGCTGGTCGTCGCTCGACTACGGCGGCAACTGGAAACTGCTGCATCACATGGCGCGGCACTTCTTCGCGCCGGTGACCGTCATGGTCGTGCCAGAGGAGGGTGGCTTCGCCTTCAGGTGCGTCAACGATACGCTGGCCGGGGTACAGGTCGACCTCGAGGTCTTTGCCGCCACGTCGGCGGGCGCGGTCAGAACGCTCGGGCAAAACGGCGAGCGCGTTACGCCCGATGCGGCGGCGCGGTTGTTCTTCGTCGACGGAACGCTCGGGGAAGACGAGTTTTTCGCATGGCGCTGGACGGCGTCGAACGGCATTGCCGGCGGCGACATCTTCGCGCCGAAACCGTTCAAGGCCTACGACCTGCTGTCGCCCGAGATCACTGTCGAGGCGCGCGAGGACGGGACGGTATGGCGGTTGAAATTGAGCGCGGAAAGGCCGGCGTTCTTCGTGGCGCTGGAAGCGGGCGTGCCGGGCCGCTTCTCGGATAATGCCTTCATGCTTTTTCCGGGGCACGCCGCCGAAATCACCTTCACTCCGGAGACGCGCGGTGCGATGCCGTCATTCATCATCCGCGATCTCCACTCGGCAACCTACGGTGCATCATGAAACGCTCCACCATCAATGACATCATCCGCGAAAGCGACGCCTTCATCCGTTCCTTCGGCTATGTCATGCCGCCCTTCGCCTACTGGTCTCCGGCCGAGATGAGGGCTCGCACGGCAGGCGACAGTGCGCGCATTCGCGACCACCGCCTCGGCTGGGACATCACCGACTACGGCCAGGGCAAGTTCGACGAACTCGGCCTGTTCCTGTTCAACGTGCGCAACGGCAACAACGCCAATGTCGAAAAGGGCAGGGGCATGCTCTACGCCGAGAAGATCATGATTTCCGGCGAGAACCAGATCTCGCCGATGCACCGCCACAACCTCAAGACCGAGGACATCATCAACAAGGGCGGAGCGACGCTGGTGCTGGAACTGTTCAAGGCCCGGCCCGACGGGACGATCGACGAAGGAACCGAGGTCCGCGTCTTCACCGACGGCTCGATCCGCGCCTTGCCGGCGGGCGGACATCTGAAGCTAGCGCCCGGCGAAAGCGTGACGCTGGAACCCGATTGCTGGCACGCCTTCTGGGGCGAAGGCGGCAAGGTGCTGATCGGCGAGGTGTCCAACGTCAATGACGACCTCACCGACAATATATTCCGCGAAAGGATCGGCCGCTTTTCCACTGTCGAGGAGGATACCGATCCGGTGCATCTCCTCGTTTCCGATTACGACACATGGCTCCGATGAGCCGCCAACCAGGATGATCCCATGACCGAGTTTTCCTACCAGCTTTACAGTTCGCGCAATTTTCCACCGCTCTCGGCGACACTGAAAATGCTCGGCGATCTCGGTTACACCCAGGTCGAAGGATATGGCGGCCTGTTCGCCAATCTCGAAGCTCTCGATGAACTCAAGGCCGATCTCGCCGCCAACGGCCTCACGATGCCGACCGGCCATTTCGGCCTCGACATGGTGCGAGACCAGTCCGAGCGCGTGCTGAAGATCGTCGAGACGCTCGGCATCGAGGCGGTGATCGTGCCGGCCGTGCCGGCCAGCGAGCGCTCCAGGGACGCCGCCGGATGGCGCGCGCTCGGGGAACAGCTCGCCGCGGCCGCCGCGCCCTTCTGGAAAGCGGGCCTCACCTTTGGCTGGCACAATCACGCCTTCGAGTTCGTCGAGACGGAAACCGGCGAGATGCCGCTCGACCTGATCCTCGCCGGCGATCCGAAGCTGGCGCTCGAATTCGATGTCGCCTGGGCGGTCAAGGGCAACCAGGACCCGCTGGTCTGGATCCGCAAATACGCGGCCCGCATCGTCGCCGCGCATATCAAGGACATCGCGCCGGAGGGCGAGTGCGCCGACGAGGACGGCTGGGCCGATGTCGGCCACGGCACCATGGACTGGACGCGGATCATGGAGGCGCTGCGACGGACGCAAGCGCGCTGGTTCGTCATGGAACACGACAATCCCAGCGATCACGCGCGTTTTGCGCGCCGGTCGATCGAAACCGCTCGCACGCTCTGAGGTCCAATATGAACAAGCTTCGCGTCGGCATCATCGGATGCGGTAATATCTCGGCCGCCTATCTTCGTCTCGCACCGCTGTTCAAGGCGCTGGAAATGAAGGCGGTCGCGGACCTCAACATGAAGGCGGCCAAGGCGCGCGCCGACGAATTCGGCGTCGCCGCGCTGAGCGTGGAGGATCTTCTCGCGGCGAAGGATATCGACGTCATCGTCAATCTGACGATCCCGGACGCCCATTTCGCTGTGACGAGATCGATCCTGGAATCCGGCAAGCACGCCTATTCGGAAAAGCCGCTGGTCCTGACGCTGGCCGAGGGCGAACAGTTGCGCGGACTGGCGGACGGAAAGGGGCTGCGGGTCGGGTCGGCTCCGGATACGTTCCTCGGCGGTTCGCACCAGCTTGCCCGCGCGCGCATCGATGAAGGACTGATCGGAGATGTCATCGCCGGCACCTGCCATGTCATGTCGCACGGCATGGAGCACTGGCATCCCAATCCGGACTTCTTCTTCCTGCCCGGGGCGGGACCCGTGCTCGATATCGGGCCATACTATGTCACCAACCTGATCCAGTTGATCGGGCCGGTGAAGCGGGTCGCTTCGCTGACCTCCGCGGCGATGCCGACCCGCACCATTTCGACCGAGGGGCCGCGCAAGGGCGAGACCATCCCGGTCAAGACGCCGACCAACATCCACGCCCTGCTGGAATTCGCCAACGGCGCGACGATTACCCTGTCGGCGAGCTGGGACGTGTGGGCGCACCGGCACGCCAACATGGAACTCTACGGCAAGGAAGGCTCGCTGTTCGTGCCTGACCCGAACTTCTTCGGCGGCACGGTCGAACATGCGGGCCGCGACGGGAAGATCGCGCCGCTGCCGGAATGGGATCATCCCTTCGGCGTCGCCAACCAGGAGCACCCGGCCGGCGCGCGGGCCAACTACCGCACGGCGGGTCTCGCGGATATGGCGCAGGCGATCGTCGAGAACCGGCCGCATCGCTGTTCGCTTGCGCTTGCCATTCATGCCGTCGACGTCATGACCTCGATCCTGAGGTCGGGAGAGACCGGGCATTTCGTCGACCTCACGACAAGCTGCGAGCGCCCGGCGCCGCTCTCGCCCGACGCCGCACGCAAGCTTCTCGGTTGACGCCGATAGGGCGCATCGCGAGACGCGCCGTTCACACCGCCGCAAACGAAAGGACCAGTCATGTATGTGCCCGCGGAAAACCGCTACGAGAAGATGGTCTACCGCCGCTGCGGGCGGTCGGGGCTCGACCTGCCGGCCATCTCTCTCGGCCTGTGGCACAATTTCGGTTACGATACTCCGCACGACACCAAGCGCGCCATCGTCCAGGCGGCGTTCGACCATGGCATCACGCATTTCGACCTCGCCAACAATTACGGCCCGCCGCCCGGCAGCGCCGAGGAAGCCTTCGGCGAGATCCTGCGCACCGATCTGAAAGGCTATCGCGACGAGATCATCGTCTCGTCGAAGGCCGGTTACGGCATGTGGCCGGGGCCTTATGGCGAGTGGGGCAGTCGCAAATACCTGATCGCGTCCTGTGACCAGTCGTTGAAGCGCATGGGTCTCGACTATGTCGACATCTTCTATTCGCACCGCTTCGATCCGGACACGCCGCTTGAAGAGACGATGGGCGCGCTCGACCAGATCGTGCGGTCCGGCAAGGCGCTCTACGCGGGCATCTCGTCCTACAATTCTGAACGGACGCGCGAGGCGGTGACGATCCTGAAGGATCTCGGCACGCCGTGCCTGATCCACCAGCCGTCTTACAACATGCTCAATCGCTGGGTGGAGCGCGACGGGCTGAAGGACACGCTCAAGGAACTCGGCATCGGCTCGATCG
>JBAQHA010000806.1:0-3183 GCA_049288075.1 Oricola sp. | reverse complement strand
GCAGACAGTTGCGGCACCCGGACCTCGGCGAGCGCGGCTCCGACCGGCGCCCCCGGTTGCGGGCGGCTGTCGGCGTAGAACCAGGCGCCGGCCGCGCCGATGGCCACGACCGCTACCGCGGCAAGCAAACGGTTGTTCATGCGACATGCCTCCCCGCCAGATCGTCGATGATCGGGCAATCCGGCCGCCCGTCGCCATGGCAATGGCGGGCGAGCTTCGCCAGCGTGTCGCGTAGCGATTGCAGATCGGCGATCTTGCGGTCGATTTCCGCGACCTTCTCCAGCGCCACCGCCTTCACGTCGGCGCTGGCGCGGTGCTTGTCGTCATAGAGCGACAGCAGCAGCCGGCACTCGTCGATGGTGAAACCGAGGCTGCGCGAGCGCTGCAGGAAGCGCAGCCGGTGCACGTCCTTGTCGGAATAGTCGCGATAGCCGTTCCCGGCCCGGGCCGGCGCGAGCAGCCCGATCTCCTCGTAGTAACGGATCGTCTTGGCCGGAAGATTCGCCCGTTCCGCGGCGGTTCCAATGTTCATCGCGTCCTCCTCTAGAGTTTCAGCGACCGCAGTCGCAGCGCGTTCGAGATGACCGAAACCGACGACAGGCTCATCGCGGCGGCGGCGATCATCGGCGACAGCAGCGTCCCGGTGATCGGATAGAGAACACCCGCAGCCACCGGCACGCCGATGGTATTGTAGGCGAAGGCAAAGAACAGGTTCTGGCGAATGTTCGACAGCGTCGCCTTGGCCAGTTTCCTTGCCTTTACAATGCCTTGCAAGTCTCCCTTGAGAAGCGTGATGCCCGCGCTCTCGACCGCCACGTCGGCGCCCGTGCCCATGGCGATGCCGACATCCGCCGCTGCGAGCGCGGGCGCGTCGTTGACGCCGTCGCCGGCCATCGCGACCTTGAGGCCCTTCGCATGCAATTCGTCGACCAGCGCCTTCTTGTCTTCGGGCAGGACGCCGGCGCGCACCTCGTCGATGCCGAGCCGGCCGGCGACGGCTTTTGCCGTGCGCTCGTTGTCGCCGGTCGCCATGATGATGCGAAGGCCTGCCGCATGCAGCGCCCTGATCGCCTCGGCGGTCGTCGCCTTGACCGGATCGGCGACCGCGACGATGCCCGCGATCTTTCCGTCGATCGCGACATACATGGCCGTCTTGCCGTCTTCGCGAAGCGCATCGGCGCGGTCCGCCGCCTCGCCGGTCTCGATACCCTCGGCCTCCATCATCGCGCCGTTGCCGAGCGCGACCGGTTTGCCGCCGACCTTGCCCTTCACGCCCATTCCGGTGACCGCCTCGAAGCCCGAGACCGAAGCGGGCTTCACGCCGCGCGCCTCCGCCCCGTCGACGATCGCCTCGGCGAGCGGGTGCTCGGATCCCTTTTCCAGCGCGGCGGCGAATCCGAGAACATCGTCTTCACTCGATTTGCCCAGCGAAACGACATCCGTCAGCTTCGGCCGGCCCTCGGTCAGCGTGCCGGTCTTGTCGACGACCAGCGTGTCGACGTTGGACATGCGCTCCAGCGCTCCCGCTTCCTTGACCAGAACGCCGGCCTGCGCGCCGCGCCCGGTCGCCGTCATGATCGACATCGGCGTCGCCAGGCCAAGCGCGCAAGGGCACGCGATGATCAGCACCGAGACCGCCGAGACGATGGCGTAGACGAGCGCCGGCTGCGGCCCCCACACCATCCATGCGGCAAAGGAAACGAGCGCGACCGCGACCACGGCCGGAACGAAATACGAGGCGACGCGGTCGGCGAGCCCCTGGATCGGGGCGCGCGAGCGCTGCGCCTGCTGGACCATGGCGACGATGCGCGACAGCATCGTGTCCTCGCCGACCCTGGAGGCCTCGACGACCAGCGTGCCGTTCTTGTTGAGCGTGCCGCCGGTGACAAGGTCGCCTTCGGATTTTTCAAGCGGCACCGGCTCGCCGGTAAGCATGCTCTCGTCGACCGAGGAATGGCCCTCGAGCACGACGGCGTCGACCGGGATGCGTTCGCCGGGGCGCACACGCACGCGGTCGCCCTCGATGATGTTTTCCAGCGGCGCGTCATATTCCTCGCCGTCGGGCGTGATCCGCCGCGCCGTCTTGGGCGCCAGATCGAGCAGCGCCTTGATGGCGTCGCCGGTGCGCTCGCGGGCGCGCAGTTCCAGCACCTGGCCGACGAAGACCAGCGCGATGATGACCACCGCCGCCTCGAAATAGACCGGCACATGGCCGCCCATGCGCATGTGCTCGGGGAACAATTCGGGCATGAACGTGCCGACCACGCTGTAGGCGTAGGCGGCCGCGACGCCGAGCATGATCAACGTCCACATGTTCAAGTTGCGGGTCCGGATCGATGTCCAGCCGCGATGGAAGAAAGGACGCGCCGCCCACAGGACGACCGGCGTCGCCAGCAGGAATTCGAGATAGAGCGCAATGCGCTCGCCGATCCATTCGCGCACCGGCAGGCCGACCATCGAGCCCATGGCTAGGATCAGCAACGGGATCGCCGCCCCGGCGCTGACCCAGAGGCGGCGGGTGAAATCGATCAGTTCGTGGTTCGGCCCTTCGGCGACGCCGCCCATCGGCTCCAGCGCCATGCCGCAGATCGGGCAGGTTCCCGGCCCTTCCTTGACGATCTCCGGATCCATCGGGCAGGTGTAGAGCGTGTTCTTCGGCGCGGCCTTTTTCTTCTTCTTGTTGTTGCCCGAGAGATAGAACCACGGATCCGCCTCGAAGCGCGTGCGGCACTTCGGGTTGCAGAAATGATATTCGGTTCCCTTCCAGGTGAGCGACGGCTTGCCGATACCGAGCTTCACCGTCATCCCGCAGACGGGATCGACGACAGTCTGAGCCTCGTCGGCTGCCTCGTTCGCCTTGGCGGAACCGCAGCAGCTGCCGTCCGCCTTGTGCTCGTGATGGACATGATCCTTGGTGTTCATGGCAAAACCTTCCCGTTCTGGTAACCCATAGATAGGGTTTCCAGTAACTGGAAGGTCAAGGGGTTTCGTTGGCGCCCTTACGACGTATCTTTCCGCTCCGCGTAGACCGCCAGCGAATGGAGGTCCTTGAGGATTTCGTCGATCTCGTGGATCGGCCGCTTGCGGCGGCCGGGCGGCCAGCCGGGGCGCATGGGGGAGAGGCGACGGGGGCGGTCGGACGGGAGGTCGAGCCGGGCACGCCAGCGGGCGAGGCGTTTCGCC
>JBAQHA010000805.1:0-4657 GCA_049288075.1 Oricola sp. | reverse complement strand
TCCAGTTCCGTTAAACACCTTATCTCGGTGTCCACGAAACCGGCAGCAGGCCAAAGCCCGTCTTACGGACGGGTCCGGAAGCCAAGCTGGAACGCGGACAGGGCCGGCTACGGCTGACTGTTTCCATCCGATCTGCCGGGAATCTTGCCCGGTAGCGGTCAGAATGTCCGCGGTACCAGCGACAGTTGGAACCAACTGACGAAATTGTAGATCGAGAAGACCGGCAGGCCCGTCGCATTCCTGATGTCGGCGGCGTAGGGTATCATGTTCGTGCATTCGAGCACGATCGCGGCGAGGTCCGGATTGGCGTCGCGGAGCGCGAGTGCCGCATCGACATTGTCCCGTCGCGCCAGGTCGACATCGAGTTCAAGCTCGTTGCCGAGGATGGCGCGGGTGAATTCCCTCCCGCCCTCTGTAGTACCGATCGGCGTTCCCTCCGGCACGCCGGCCTTCATCAAATGTAGAGGCGTCAGCGTTGAGGCGGAGATCGTCAGGATGCCAGCGCGTTTTCCCCTCGGCAACAATCGGTTGACGAGGCCGACCTGCATCAGTGACGACGTTGCTACCGGTACGCCGACTGCCTCGGCCAGTTCGTCCTGGAAGAGGGCGAGGAATCCGCAATTGGTGGTGATGCCGTCGGCGCCGTCGCGCACGAGATCTCGCGCTGCCGCGACGAAGGCGTCGAGCGTGCCGGCCGCGCCGTTGCGTACGACGATATCCGGCGTCGCGTCGCCGACGACGCGGTAAAGGACGGGAAACGGCCAAGTCAGAGCGTTGCCCATGTCGCCGGGAATACGGGGAAACCGGGCGTCCAACATCAGGATGCCAACCGATGCGCCATAGACCGACTTGCCTCCGGTCACCTTCATCTCATGCGCCCTCGGCGATGATGCGGCGCTCGAACAGTTCTTCCGGGCCGCCGACATAGATCGAGGAATAGCCTTCCTTCACGGCGGCGACGATCTGGTCCATCCGCTTGACGATATGGCGGCGCATCAGCGCCGCTGCGGCATCGGCATCGCGATCCTCGATCGCCTTCATGATCTTGCGGTGCTCGTCTTTCGTGCCCATCACGCGGGCCGCCATGTCCACCCAACGGATGAAGCGGATTTTCTCGTTGATGCGACGAATCTGGTGGGCGAACTCCGCGTTCCCCGACAATTCGGCGATGCCGACATGGAACACCTCGTCGTTTTCGGTGACCTCGCGGATCGTCTTGCCGACATAGGTGAGGCCATTGGCGTAAAGCTTCTCCTTCAGGCCGGCGATGTCGGCGTCGCTCGCGCGCTCGCATGCCTTGCGCACTGCGGCGCATTCGACGGCCTCGCGCAATTCATAGAGGTCGTAGATCGATTGAGCGTCGAGATCGCGGCAGAAAAAGCCCTTGCCCGGCCGGAACTCGATCAGCTTTTCAGCGGCAAGCCGGTTCAGCGCCTCACGGAGCGGCGTCCTGCTGGCGTCGAGTTCGCGCGCAAGCGCAACCTCGTTCAACCGCTCGCCGGGGCGCACGCCAAAATTCACGGTCATTTCCTTGAGGCTAAGGTAGATCGCCTCGACGCGGCCTTCGCTCATCCTGGCGGCACCCAATTTCTGTCTTTTCCACCGTTGACACAGCCGGTCCGGCTTTTCAAGATACAGCCCTGTATACAGTGCTGCATGCAAAGAAGCGTGGATACTTGAGGCCGGGAATTGACGGAACAGACGAACAGGATGACCGGCGCGGAGGCTATGGTCCGCATGCTCGAGGCTCACGGGGTCACCCACTTGTTCGGCCTGTGCGGCGACACGACCCTGCCGCTCTATGACGCGCTGGCGCGGCTCGACCACGGTATCACCCACTTCCTGACCCGCGACGAGCGACACGCCGCCTATATGGCGGACGGTTATGCGCGGGTGACGGGAAAGCCGGGCGTCTGCGAAGGCCCGTCGGGCGGCGGGGCCACCTACATCCTGCCGGGCGTGGTCGAGGCGAACGAGAGTTCCGTGCCGATCCTTGCGATCACGTCGGACGTCGCGACCACGTCGCGCGGCCGTTATCAGCTGACGGAACTCGATCAGGAGGCTCTTTTCCGGCCGCTCACCAAGTGGAACGCGTCGCTGGACGATGCTTCGCGCCTGCCGGCGATGGTGCGGGCGGCCTTCCGCGCCATGACGACCGGGCGGCCCGGCGCCACGCATCTCGCCCTGCCGTTCGACACTCAGAAGGGGCTCGTCGATCCCGCCGAGGTGTGGGCCGATGAGCGGCACAGGGCGTTCCCCGCGGAGCGCGCCGCGCCGGAACCGGAAGCGATCGCGGAAGCCGCGCGCCTCCTTGCCAGCGCAAGGCGGGCCGTTGCGATTTGCGGCGGCGGACCGGTGATTTCCGGCGCTTTCGCGGAACTGGAGGCGCTTGCAAGGCTGATCGATCTTCCGGTCGCGACAACCGTCTCCGGACAGGGAGTGATTGCCGAGACCGATCCGCGCGCGGTCGGCGTGGTCGGTTCCAATGGAGGCAACCCGGCGACACGCGCCGTCGTCGACGAGGCTGATGTGATCCTGTTCGTCGGTTGCCGGGCAGGTTCGGTCACGACCGAGCGCTGGCGCTCGCCGCCGCCCGGCAAGATCATTATTCATATCGACAGTGATCCGATGGTCATCGGCGCGAACTATCCGACGGCGGTCGCGATCTGCGCCGATGCGCGCCTGGCGCTCGTCGCGCTCGTTGCGGAACTCAAAGAGCGGGCGACATTCGAAGCCCAGCACGGTGCGTCTCGCGCCAAGGCCGCCTGGGACGCCAAGCTTGCCGCCTTCGAGTCGTTGGCGACAAGCACGGAACGTCCGATCCGGCCGGAGCGTGTCGTCTCGACGCTGTGGAGCCTGCTCGACGACGACGCTGTCATCGTCGCCGATCCGGGCACGCCCTGCCCGTATTTCTCGGCCCATTACCGTTGGCGAAAGGCCGGCAGGAATTTCATCACCAACCGCGCGCATGGCGCGCTCGGCTACGCGCTTGCGGCCTCCATGGGCGCGCATGTCGGCCGTCCGAACGTCAAGACTGTCGCCGTGATGGGGGACGGATCGTTCGGTTTCTGCTGCGGCGAGTTCGAGACGATCGTGCGTCACCGCATGCCGATCACGGCGATCGTCTTCTCCAATTCGACCTTCGGATGGATCAAGGCCGGCCAGAATTCGGGCTTCGGCCGGCGCTTCTACAACGTCGATTTCAACCGTACGGACCACGCCGCAGTGGCGGCGGCCTTCGGAGTGGAATCCTGGCGCGTGGACGATCCGGAGGAACTGAAAAGTGTCTTGAAACAGGCACTTGCCCATGACGGACCGACGCTGGTCGACGTCATTTCGCAGCCGCTTCACGAGGCCGCGGCGCCTGTGTCGGAGTGGGTAGCATGAAGACGCGAACTCGATCTTCTGGTTATTTCATCGATAAAATGTTGACAAATTGTCAGGATCAGAAAACTCTGTCGCCTCCGGCGGTTTTGTCGGGCGTGGAGGTTGCATAGCAAGGTGACCGCTCAGGGGACGTCTCGGGACAGAAAGCGTGTCGCGGTCATCGGGGCCGGCATCGTCGGTGTGTCGGCGGCAATCTGGCTCCAGCGAGACGGCCACGACGTCATCCTGATCGACAGGAAGGGTCCCGGCGAGGGCACCAGCCACGGCAACGGAGGCGTGCTCGCCTCCTGCTCGATCGTCCCGGTCACGGTGCCCGGCCTTATCGCCAAGGCGCCTCGCATGCTGCTCGATCCCGACCAGCCGCTGTTCCTGAAATGGGGTTATCTGCCAAAGCTCGCGCCCTGGCTGATCCGCTATCTCGGGAATGCCAATGTCGACGCGGTCTCGCGACGGGCGGCCGCGCTCTTTCCAATCATCGGCGACAGCCTCGCCGACCACCATGCGCTGTCAGCCGGAACCGGCGCGGAAAAGTGGCTCGTTCCGTCGGACTATCTCTTCCTCTACAATGATCGCGCCCATTACGAGGGCGACGCCTTCGGTTGGTCGATCCGGCGCGACTACGGCTTCCGGTGGGACATTCTCGAGGGCAAGGCCTTCACCGACTACGATCCGGTCTACGGGCCGACGCTCGATTGCGCCGTCCGGCTTGCCGATCACGGCCGCATTTCTGACCCCGGCCGCTACGTGAAGGACCTCGCGGCGCATGCCGAGCGCAATGGCGCCCGCATTATCATCGGCGAAGCGACCGATTTCGTGAGACACAACGGCTCCGTCACCGGAGTCCGCGTGGGTGGCGAAACGATCGACTGCGACGCGACCATTCTCGCGGCCGGCGTCTGGTCCGGTCCCCTTGCCAGGAGGCTGGGCCTGAACGTTCCGCTCGAAAGCGAGCGCGGTTACCATCTCGAACTCTGGCAGCCGAACAAGCTGCCGCGCTCGCCGGTAATGGTCGCCTCCGGCAAATTCGTCGCGACGCCGATGGATGGCCGGTTGCGGCTTGCCGGCATCGTCGAGTTCGGCGGGCTCGATGCGCCGCCCTCGCGCGCACCCTTCGCACTCCTGAAGAAGAATATCGAGAAGGCCATTCCCGGCATATCGTGGAAAGAGACAACCGAATGGATGGGTCATCGCCCGTCCATCGCGGATTCGATACCCGTAATCGGGCCGGTTTCGCAGTTGAAGGGGGCCTATGTCGGCTTCGGCCACGATC
>JBAQHA010000804.1:0-3395 GCA_049288075.1 Oricola sp. | reverse complement strand
CTGTCCATGCCGGCGAGGAAACCGCCCGTGCGCCGGTCGTACACCGCAGCGTTGCCATCCCCGTAGTGCCCGCTCCATGCGCCATAGGCCGCCGTCCAGGCGGCGCGGCCGGCACCCGGTCCCGCGTCGAAGGCGGCACGCAACCGGTCGCTGGCGGCGTCACGCAGGAAGCGGCTGTCGTCGAGGAACATGCCGCTGGCCGATGCGTGGATATCGCCCGAAAGCGCGTCGAGCGCGGCCGCCGGCGAGGCAGCCGCCGAGACCGCATCGTATACGGGATTGCCCGCCCCGAGGCCGGCAACCGCCGCCGCCATGGCATTCTGGTTCGACGTTGAATAGAGGACCGCTTCGAGGATGAGCGTCACCTCGGTCGCCGTGTAGCCGAGCGTCGGCGCATAGAGAAACGGTATGCCGGTCGCGGTGACGCCATCGAACGCACCGGTGACGCCGCCGGCGGCGGTCAGGATCGTGTAGGTCGTGCCGACGGCGTAGTCGGGGAGGGGGATGACCTCGACCGTGCCGCCACTGATAATCGCCGTGCCGGTCGCCGTAATCAGGTCGGAATTGCCGCCGCTGTCGATCTCCACTTGGTAGGTCGAGCCGGAATTGAAGGTCACGCCGCCGCTGACATTCAGCGTGCCGATGGAATTGCCCGGCGCGACGGTGCTGCCGGAATTTGCCATTATTGAGCCGACCGTGCCGGCGCCGCCGAGGCTGGTCCCGGATGCAAGGGCCAGCGCGCCGGCAAGACTGCCGTTGACCACCAGCGTGCCTTCCGAAACCGTCGTGCCGCCGGTGTAGGTGTTGGCACCGCTCAGGACAAGCGTGCCCGCCCGGATTGGGTGAGGGAGCCGGTTCCGGAGATCACGCCGGCATAGGTCATCGAATCGCTGCGATTGAAAATCAAGGCACTGTTGTTGACCACATCGCCGGGCAGTTGCCCCGAGGTGCCGCCATCACCGATCTGCAGCGTCCCAGCCGAAATCGTCGTGCCGCCGCTATTGGCGTTGGTGCCGGTAAGGGTGAGGGTCCCGGCTCCGGCCTTGGTGAGTGTGCCAGTGCCCGAGATCGCACCCGAGAGGGCTACGTCCGCGCTGTTTGCGATGGTTGCGTTGGAGGAGAGGGCAACAGCATTGTCGATGGTTGTGGTGTCGGTAACTGTGAGGTTGCCGCCATTGAGCGTGAGCGTGCCGGCTGAAATGTTGCCGTCGGCCGCGATCGACAGCGTGCCGGCGTCGATCCTCATCGTTCCGGAAGCTGTGTTCGTGCCGCTGAGCGTCAGAGTGCCACTGCCGGTCTTCACCAGAGTGTTCGCGCCATCATCAGTTACCGCACCGCTGATGGAGACATTGTGAGCACCGGTGTCGATCGTTGCGGCGTCTCTGATTTCAATATTGGAAGTATAGCTGCCAGCCGTATCGAACCGGAGCGTTGAATTGCCTTGGATGTCGATCAGGGTGGCGGACGTCGTCGTTCCGACGACGGCCGTGGAACCATTGTTGATCGAAAGCCTCCCGATATTGGATATGTCGCCGTTGAAGGTGACGGTTCCGCCGCCACTTGCAAGAGCAATGCCCCCCGGGCCCGAAAGGGTGAGGTCGGAATTGAGCGTCAGGTCTTCACCGGCGTCCAGAAAAAAGTACAGGTGACTGTCAGCAACGATGTCATTGCCGCCAACGGTCACCGATGTCGTGGTTCCGTTGTATTGCCAGACCGCCGCAAAACCGAGCGTGAAATTGACGGGGGCCGCAAGGTTGATCGTCGCCGCGGCGCCGAGGTCGTTGAAATTGATGAACTGCTCGCCCGAGAGCACCGCCGCGCCCAGGGATCCGGGGCTCGTATCGCCATTCGTGTTTGTGACGTCGGCGGCGAGGGCCGGCGTCATCAAGACCGGCGTCATGACAAGGCTGCCCGCCAGCGCGGTCGCCGAGAGGAGAATTGGGCGCAGCCGGGCCGGATATCGGTGAGGGTGTTGGTGAGCGAGAAAGCGATCGCGTGTCATATACCATGAAAGCCCCGGAGCCATGGTGCTCCCGGCTTTTCTTCCCCCATCAAGAATCCCTGCCGGGTGCGGTCCGGCCGGTCGTACCATAGGAATCTCGGAGCGGCGCGCTATCCGATATCCGCAAAGGAGGAAGGAATTGGCGAACCGGCTATGATGTCAGGAGGCGAGGGTTGCCGACGGGGATTCGCCGAACATCCGCTTGTAGTCGCCGGCAAACCGGCCGAGATGCAGAAAGCCGAAGCGCATCGCCATCTGGGTGATCGTGGCTTCCTGCGGGCCGGAAGCGGTAAGCTCAGCACGGACGCGGTTCAGGCGGCAGGTGCGAAGATAGGCGGTCGGAGACAATCCGACATATTCGCGGAAGGCGTATTGGAGGGTGCGCTCGGAGACGTCCAACGCCTCGCAGATGTCGAAAACCGTCGGCAGTTCGTCCGTCTCGAGACGATCGTCGACAAAGGCGCGGGCCGTCCGGCCGATTTGCAGCGCACGCGACCGATCGTTGAACGACAGCGTAGCGCCATCCACCTGCGTCGTCGCGATGTGCAGGACGGTCTGCAGGAGATGGCCGCGCATGATGGCCGGATCCAGATCCTCGCCGCGCCGGGCCGCGTCCTGCGCTGTCTTGAGCCAGAGATCGACAGCGTCCTTGAACTCGCCGCCCCGGTTCGTGGCCAGCGGCACGCCGCCTTGCGGCGGACGCTCCCAAAATGCCGGATCAAGCGCCCGCGCACCGCGCAGAAACTCCTTCTGGCTGAAGCCGGCATATGCGGTCTCGCCGCCGGCGGGGATATGGATGTCGAACTCCGCATTCCCCGGCAGAAAGAAGACCGTATCGACCCGCCCGCCGCTATGTTCGGAAAACCGGGTGGCCGGCTTGTGCGTGCAGATGGAAATGGTGCAGAAATCCGCCGGCGTTGCGCCCAGCTTCTGCACCCCCGTCTCCTGGCGCTCGCGCACCAGCGGCTGAGGTCCGAGGTCGAGCATGTCCAGTTGCGCGACCCGGTCTCCCTTGGTGAGCTGGTAGCATTCCATCGGCACCCAGGACTGCAGCGCCGCCTGTTGGGCGGCATCCTCGACCACGACCGAACGGAGTTTCATGGTGCTCGGATGAGCGTTTCCACGGCGGTCCGCCGCTGGAATGGTCCCGTCTGCCCCTTCCGATGTCATGACGCCCCCGTTGATGGCCCGGTATCGTCGAACGACGTGCCGGGTCCCGCTCCAGCATAGGGGATAGTTTCCGGTCCCGGAAAGCCCTACATCCTGTCGATGACTGCGGCGTCGCCTTCGCCGTGCTCGCGGGCGGCGAGGATGGCGGGCACGATCTCTTCGGGCGTGTCGACGACCAGCGGCCGCACGCGATGGCCGGTGTGTATGAAGCCCGCGTCGCGCA
>JBAQHA010000803.1:0-9181 GCA_049288075.1 Oricola sp. | reverse complement strand
GCCCGGACCGGCGATCTCGTTGCGCTGGGGCAGGTGGGTGTGGCCGTGCAGCACGAGTTCGGCGCCATGGGCGCGGATGACGGACTGGAACAGCCGGATGCCGTATAGCCGTTTCTGCGGCGTCGTGGCATTGCGCACGGGCGGGTGATGGATCAGGACGACGCGGAACAGGCCGCGTTCGCCGGCGCGGTCCAGGAGTTGCGCCAGCCCCTTCGCCTGCCTGCGGCTGAAGATGCCGGAGGCGAGGAACGGGGCCGTGGCGACGGAGCTGTTGACGCCGATGATCGCGGCCGGGCCGCGCGCGCGCAGCCAGGGAAAGCCGTTCTTCGTCCGGGTGACGTTTTCCGCCTCGCCGGTCATCCAGGGTTTCCACGCGGCGACCGCCTTGGCGAGCGCCCCCGGTACATAGGCATCGTGGTTGCCGGGAATGGCGCTGACATCGGCGGGATCGCCGAGGGAGCGGAGCCAGGCCGCAGCGTTGGCGATCTCCTCGTCGAGGGCCAGATTGGTCAGGTCGCCGGTGACCGCGATATGGTCCGGCTGCTGCTTCAGCATCGCGGCGACAAGCTGCCGGAGCGTTCCGCCGGCCATGTGGGCGGCCCGGTTGCGCTTCCAGTTGATGTAGCCGGTGACCCGCTTGGAGAAGAGGTCCGACGCGCGGACATGGGGCATCGGCGCGAGGTGAACATCGGAAATATGTGCAAGACGAAAGGCCATCGCTCTTTCGTATCGATGCATCGCGGGATTACAAGCGGCGAGACGCGACGATTTTGGACGGAGACCGATGCCAGACAAGAAACCCGACCTGCGAGCGCGGCTTTTCCATGCCTGGTTCCTGCTGACCCGGCCGATGACGCTCGGCGTCCGGGCGATCGCGACCGACGGGGAGGGGCGTGTCCTGCTCGTCAAGCATACCTATGTCGCCGGTTGGCACCTGCCGGGCGGCGGGGTGGAAAGCGGCGAGACGGTGTGGCAAGCGCTGGCGAAGGAATTGCGCGAGGAGGCGAACGCGGAATTCGGCGCTTCGCCGCGTCTTCACTCGGTGCATTTCAACAACCGCGTCACGCGGCGCGACCATGTCATGGTGTTTCACTGCCTGGATGTCCGTCAGGTCGCGCGGAAGACGCCCGACCGCGAGATCGTCGCCGCCGAATTCTTCGCCTTCGACGCGCTGCCTGAAGGCGTCACGCAGTCAACGGCGCAGCGCCTGCAGGAGTTCTCGACCGGGAGCGCGCCCGACCCCTTCTGGTAGGTTCGGGAAACGGTCGCGATCGTGCGGCGCGGCGAAACCGATCGCCGGACCGGCGGGGACGATGCGCGTCGGATTGATGGTTTCGTGGCTGCCGTAGTAATGCGCCTTGATGTGACGCATGTTCACCGTGCCCGCGACGCCCGGCACCTGATAGAGGTCGCGGGTGTAGTTCGACAGGTTCGGATAGTCGGCGATGCGGCGGATGTTGCACTTGAAATGGCCGACATAGACCGGGTCGAAACGGACGAGCGTGGTGAACAGCCGCCAGTCGGCTTCCGTAACACGGTTTCCGGCAAGGTAACGCTGGCGCGACAGCCTGTCCTCGAGATTGTCGAGGGTCGAGAACACATCGGCGACGGCTTCCTCGTAGGCCTCCTGCGTCGTGGCGAAGCCGGCGCGGTAGACGCCGTTGTTGACGTTGGGATAAACGAGCGCGTTCACCGCATCGATCTCGCCGCGCAGATCGGCCGGGTAGTAGTCCGCGTCGTCGCCGGTGATGGCGTCGAAGGCGGAATTGAACATGCGGATGATCTCGGAAGATTCATTGGAGACGATGACGCCGCGCTTCCTGTCCCAGAGGACGGGCACGGTGACGCGGCCCGAATAGTGAGGATCGGCGCGGGTGTAGACCTCGTGCAGAAACCGCGATCCGAACAGGCGATCGCCGGTGCCGCCGCCGGATGTATCGAAGGTCCAGCCGTCGGCGCCCATGAAATGGTCGACGACGGACACGGACACGATGTCTTCGATCTTCTTGAGCGCACGGAAGATCAGCGTGCGGTGCGCCCAGGGGCAGGCATAGGAGACATAGAGGTGATATCGTCCGGCCTCGGCGGCAAAGCCGCCTTCGCCGGAAGGGCCCGCGCCGCCGTCCGGCGTGATCCAGTTGCGGAATTGCGAGTCCTTTCGCACGAAACGACCGCCGGTCGATTTCGTGTCGTACCAGTCGCTGCTCCAGTTGCCGTCTATCAACAAACCCATAATCGCATCCTTTCGTTACGGGTCATCTAGTCAGGACGGCCTCGACCATCAGGGGCGAAACGTCGAACAATGCGTAACCCCGAAACCGGCCGCGCGGAGCGGAGACGAAAAAACCGGTGGACCGCGACGTTTGGTGGTGATAGGCGGCAATCATGGACATGACGGGCATGATCTTTTCGATGCGACGATGAACGGAGCGGTTTCGCCGTAGCCGGCGCCACTCCCATTTCCATCGTCCTTCATGCCTGGTGTTTTCCCATGACAGCCTTCACCATCGCGCCCGAAACGGGCGCCCACGATGCCGCCATCGACGATCTTCATGCCCAGGCCTTCGGGCCGGGCCGGTTCTCGCGCGCCGCCTTCCGGGTGCGCGAGCAGGGGCCGCATGACCGCGCCCTGTCCTTCGTCGCGCTTTCGGAGGAGGACGGGCGGCTGCTCGGTTCGCTGCGGATGACCTGGATCGAAACGGCGGGCACGGGCGAACGCGGCCTGCTGCTCGGCCCGCTTGCCGTGCAGGAGGAACTGAAAGGCAAGGGGATCGGCAAGGCGCTGCTGCGCAAGGCGGTCGACGCCGCGCGCGAAGCCGGCGCGCCCTATATCCTGCTGGTCGGCGACAAGCCCTATTACTGGCCGTTCGGCTTCGAGAAGATCCCCGCCGGCAAGGCGCGGATGCCGGGGCCGGTCGATCCGGAACGGTTCCTCATATGCGCGCTGCAGCCGGAGGCGGTCGAGCAGATCGGCGGGATGGTGCGGTGGGCGGAGAAGCCGCAAGGCGGCGTCTGACCGCGGTTTCGGGTCCATCGCGGATCGGGTATGATCAGCGCCCGTGCGATCGCCGGAACACACCATCGGGAGGCAGGCGATGGAAGACGAAGCAACCATACTCGCAGCGCTCGACGGACTTGCCGCCGGGTTCAACGCCCATGACATCGACGCAATCATGGATTTCTTCGCGGAGGACTGCAGCCTCGACCTGCCGCGCGGCGCGGAGCCGCATGGAAGCCGGTTCACCGGCCGCGACGAGGTGCGGCGCGGAATCATGACCCGGTTCGAGAGCACGCCGGACGTCCATTACGGCGAGATCGAGAATTTCGTCAGCGGCAACTCCGGCATCTCGAAATGGCTGCTCACCGGCACGACGCCGGCAGGCGAAAAGGTCCGGGTGAGGGGGTGCGATTTCTACACGTTTCGCGACGGCAAGGTGACGCGGAAGGATTCGTACTGGAAGATCGTGGTGTGAGGGGATTACGGACGACAGGCCTCATTGCAGGCCGTTTGTCTTCGAGACGATCCCGACCGAAAGGCGCAGATACTCGCACGGCATGACCGCAAGCAGTTCCTGGCAGGGGCAATCGTGCCGGACGTGGCCGGACGCCTGGTTTCGATCCGGAATCGCAGACTTTTGCCGTAAAGCCGTTCGGGGCAATGTTCTGGAGCGTATCGAGGACGCAGCGACCTGGACGTTCGGAGCTTGAACAAATCCCAGTTTTCTTGACAATATGACATCAAAACCTTATTTTGATAGCACATAAAGGAGACGTATGATGCAGGTGTCCGTCATGACTCTTCGCCTCGAGCAAAGCCTGAAAGAGCAACTGGCGAAGCTTGGCGAACTTCGCCACACGACGATGAACAAGCTGGTCAATCAAGCGATCCGGCAATATGTCGCGAGTGAGACGCTTCTGGTGCAAGAGGAACTCGAAGCATCTCTCGAAGAGATAAAGCGGTATCGGAAATCCGACCCGGATTTCGAGAAGGCCATTGGACAGGTTGCGGCAGCGGAACTGTCGACAGACCATGACCCTGCCCAAGGCGTGGTAGAGTATCCGGAAGGTTTCGAGACGACAAAGCTCGTCCGCGGTTTGCTCAGTGCCTGACTGGGATGAAAATAGCGGCGAGCTTCTGGAGAATCTGAAAAGAGCCTACCGCTTATCCCGCGACAGTGCGTGGCAGCGTGTTACCCCAAGCGTCGACCAGGCGCGTCAATGGCATTCCACAATCATGGATGGCCTCTCTGTTCCCGACACACAATATGTCGCCAGCTTCCGTGGGGAGCGTGGCTTGGAGGGATGCGAGGTCCATATCGGGGCCAATGCCGGAACCCCGTCCGCATCGGTATCGGACGAACTGGAAAAGTTCGAACGCAGGTTGCAGAGAACCGTAGATGCCCTGGATCGCCTCGTGCAGCGGGGCGATTGCCCGAAAGACAGCGATCAACTCAACGCAGTCATAGAGTTTTGCTCATGGGTGCATGCCGAGTGGGTCAGAATTCATCCGTTTGCGAACGGGAACGGACGAACGGCCCGTCTTTGGGCCAATTCTATTGCGATGCGCTACGGCCTTCCTCCTTTCGTGAAGCTCAGGCCAAGACCGGATGGCGGGTATGGCGCCGCATGCGGCAAGGCGATGGAAGGAGACTGGGCGCCAACCGCTCAGGTCTTCCGACGCATGTATCTGGACACGGTCAAGTCCGGGTGAAGCCACGACGGCGCTCCCAACGGGACCGCACCAATCCCGCCGGGGCCGGCTCTTCTCTCATGCCATGGCGAGGCTGGCCCCCTACCGCCCCTCTCTCGCCCAGGTCCCCGCCAGCGCCAGCAGCAGCAGCGCCAGGCCGACGAAGCCCGAGAACAGCGAGTAGCGGGTGACGCCGAGGAGTTCGGTTTCTTCCGTTGTGCGCAGGCCGAGCCAGTTGCCGCCCGAGGCGTTGGCGTTGGCGCGGACGGGCAGGATGCCCGGCACGTCCAGGTTGTTCGAGCGGTCGAGCAGGCGGCGGATTGAACCGCCGCTGGCTTTCGCGACCGGGGCCAGCAGTTCCGTCGTCGAGATCATCGAGCGGAATTCCGGCGCGTCGACGGGCCCGGCATGGGCGAGCGTGGTGAATTCGCCCTGGGCGATCTGGTAGAGCCCGATCTCGTCGGTATCGACGCGCGCGGAGAAGGTTCCGTTGCCATTGTCCTGCAACCGGACTTCGGTCTCCTTGCCGGAGGGCGCCGTCAGAGTCGCCGGGCCGGTGGTTTCCTCCATGGTCTGGCGCCTGACCGTCAGCGCCTGGCCGTCGGTCGATGCGGTGAGCGCCTCTTCCTCCAGTTCCGGCTCCTTCATCAGCCAGTGCGCCATGCGCCGGTAGAGGCCGACATGCGGCCCGCCGCCCTCGAAGCCGCGCGCCCAGAGCCAACCGTGGTCCGACAGGATCATGCCGACGCGGCCCTCGCCGAACCGGTTGAGGACGAGCAGCGGCTGTTCGTCCGGGCCGACCATGGCGACGACGCCCGTCGGCGCCTCGACATTGATCGAGCGGAACCAGCGGCCCCAGTGCGGCGGCTCGGCCTGGCCGCCCTCCAGATCGCGCGTCACCGGATGGCGGTGGCCCTCCGGAGAGATGCGCGGGAAGAACCCCCTGGCGGTGACGATGCCCGTCGGCCGGGCCGGAAGGGCTGCGACCAGCGGCGTGTTGGCGATGGAATTCTCGCCGGCATATTCCGGACCGGCCGCGACCAGCAGCGCGCCGCCGTTGCGGACATATTCGGCGATGTAGTCGTAATAGAGCGTCGGCAGGACGTTGCGGTACTGGTAGCGGTCGAAGATGATGAGGTCGAAATCCTCGATCTTCTCCACGAACAGCTCGCGCGTCGGAAACGCGATCAGCGACAGTTCGTTGATCGGCGTGCCGTCCTGCTTTTCCGGCGGGCGCAGGATGGTGAAGTGGACGAGATCGACCGAGGCGTCGGACTTGAGCAGGTTGCGCCAGGTGCGCTCGCCGGAATGCGGCTCGCCCGACACCAGCAGCACGCGCAGGTTCTCGCGGATGCCCTGCATCTGCGCGACGGCGCGGTTGTTGGAGGTCGTCAGTTCGCCCGGCAGTTCGCCGACGGCCAGTTCCACGATGTTGGCGCCGGCGTGGTCGAGCTGCAGTTCGAGCGGGATATCGACGCCCGGCACGGCGCTGTCGGTGGCGACGAGGCTGCCGTTCAGGAAGACCTGCACCTCGACGGCCGCGGCATCTCCCTTCGCGCCGGAGTCGGTGACGCGGTAGGTCATCTGCACCGGCTGGCCGGTGATCGAGAAACGCGGCGCCTGGGTGAACTCGATCTTGCGGTCGTATTCGTCGTCGCGGCCGGTCGCCAGCACGTGCAGCGGCGCATTCGCCGGCAGTCCGGTCTCGTCTGCGGGGATGTCGTGCACCTGGCCGTCGGTAATCATGATCGCGCCGCCGATGCGCGAGGGCGGCACATCGCGGGTCGCCGCGCCGAGCGCCTCGAACAGGCGGGTCTCGGTCTGCGTTGCGCCGCTTTCCGCGGCGCCGGCGTCGACCTCGCGGACGTCGAATTCGGGGAAGCGGGCGAGGCGGCTTTTCAGCATTTCGAGCGCGGCGTCGGTCGTCTCGGCGCGGCCCGGAAGCTTCTGGCTCTGGCTGCGGTCGACGATGACGGGCACGACCGTCTTGAGCGGCGCGCGCTCCTCCTCGTTGACGACCGGATTGGCGATGGCCAGCGCCAGCGCCGCGGCTGCGCCGGCGCGCAGAACCGCGCCGCGCGTGCGCGACAGAACCGCCCAGGCGACGAGCGCGGCGGCGGGCAGGCAGAAAAGCGCCAGCAGCCACCAGGCGGTCAGGGGTGCGAAATCGAGCGAGACGGTCATCATCGGATCATTGCCCCAGCCGTTCGAGCAGCGCGGGCACGTGCACCTGGTCCGACTTGTAGTTGCCGGTCAGCATGTACATCACGATGTTGACGCCGGCGCGGAAGGCATAGATGCGCTGCAGGGGATCGGACGACACCGTCGGGTAGAGCGGGCGGCCGCTGTCGTCGAGCGCCCAGGCGGCGGCGAGATCGTTGCCGGTGATCATGATCGGCGTCACGCCGTCGCCGGTGCGCACGGGCCTGCCTTCCGGCTGCGTCTCCGTCGTCGAGGCCTCGACCCAGAGCGGCGAACCGTCGTAGCGGCCGGGGAAGCGGTCGAGGATGTAGAACGCCTTGGTCAGCACGTGATCCGGCGGAACCGGCTCCAGCGGCGGAACGTTGAGGCCGCGCAGGATATCGCGCAGGCGCTGGTTTTCCGGCGAGGCGGCGCTGCCGGCGAAGGAGGCCGTCAACTGGTCGCGGGTGTCGAAGAGCACGGTGCCGCCGCCCTGCATGAAGGCGTCGAGGCGCGAGACCGCCTTCTCGCTGGGCATGGGGGCCGACACGTCAATCGGGAAGTAGATCAGCGCGTAGAAGGCGAGTTCGTCGGTTTCGAGATCAAGGCCGACAGGTTCGGCCGGTTCGAGCGCGGTGCGGCTTTGCAGGTAGCGGCTGAGGCCTGACAGGCCGGCCTCGCTGACGTCGTCGGTATCCCTGACGCCGGTGACGACATAGGCGAGCCGCGTCGTCTGGAGAAGTTCGATGATCCGGTCGTCGCCCGGCCGTTCGTCGGATTGCTGGGCGAGGACGGGCGAAGCGAAGAGCGCGGCGGCGGCGAAAGCGAGCGCCAGGACGGCGGCGGTGGCCTCTCCGACGTGGCGGCGGCGGCCGAAGGGGTTGAACCGTCCGTTGATCCACAGCACCGCGAGCGTATCGAGCGCCAGAAAGGCGAGCGCCAGGAGGAACAGCGGGCCGCGCAGATCGCTCTCGGCGGCGCGGTCGTAGCCGAAGACCGAGGTCGTGGCGGCGAATTGCGGCCGGCCGAGCGGGGCGAGCGTGTCGGTCTCGTCGAGGACGTTGCGGGCGATGAAACCGTCGGCGGTTCCATAAAGGCCGGCCGGATGGTCGTAGTTCGCGCCGGTCGTCTCCGCGGCCGCATCGAGCGGACGGACATGGGCGGGCGGAGCGGAGAGTTCGCCGTTCGCGGCCAGGATGAAGTAGGGCGGCAGCGCTTCGCCGGCTACGGCGGAATTGCCGGCCTGCGCCGTACCGGTGTTGCGCGACAGGTTGGCGATGCGGCGCAGCATCTCGACGAAAGAGCCGGAGATCGGCAGGTTCGACCAGGTCGCCTCGGCCGTGACGTGGAACAGCACGATCGATCCTCTTCCCTTCGCGGCGCCGGTGACAAGAGGCGTGCCGTCGGCGAGGACGGCCCATGTGCGCTCGGCGAGATCGAGTTCCGGCTCGGCGAGAACCTGACGGTTGACGGTGACCTCGCGCGGCGCGTCGAGGCCGCCGAACGGCCCGCTCGCGGGGAAGGGCGCGACCGGCTGCGGCTCTGTCCAGGACAGTGTTCCGCCGAGCGTGCGTTCGCCGAGGCGAAGCTTGACCGGCAGGAGCGGGTCGGCATCGGCGGTCGCGGCCATGCGCGGTCCGGCGAAGCGGAGGAGGGTGCCGCCCTTGTCGATCCATTCCGACAGCGCCTTCGAGGCCGCATCCGGCAGAACGCCGATGTCGGCCATGACGATCACCGCCGGGCCCTGGGCGACCAGCGCCGGGATATCGACGGCCAGATCGCCGGTCTGGCCTTCGATCAGATCGGCGAAGGGCTGCAGCGCGCGCTGGATATAATAGAGCGGCGAGAGCAATGGCTGGTCGAGGTCGCCCGCCTGCCCGGTGACGAGGCCGACACGGCGGCGGCGCGTGTTCTCGTCGACGAGCCAGACGCCGCCCGCCTGGGCCTGTCCGGCGGCGCGCAGCGTCGCGAAGTCGTTGCGCAACTCGAACGGCGCGTCGAACCTGGCGGTCGCTTCCGTCGCGCCGTCCTCGAACAGCGCCGTCGTCTCGGCGAGCAGGCGGCCCTTCTCGTCATAGGCGGATACCTGCACGGGATCCGATCCTGCTTCGGGTGCGATCACCGTCACATCGAAGCTCGTCGGCGCGTTGTCGATGGCGCGGATCGCGCGCAGGGGTTCGATGCCGCCGTCGAACAGCAGGACCTCGCGCGCGTCGAGGGCGTCGATGGCGGCGATGGAGGCATCGTCGGCGGCGAGGCCGTCGCTCAACCATGCGAGCGTCGGCGGCTCGGCGCCGTCCAGCGCGCTGG
>JBAQHA010000802.1:0-13894 GCA_049288075.1 Oricola sp. | reverse complement strand
CGGCGGCCGCGACCGGCTTGCACAGGTGCGGCCGGTTATTGCCGCCGGAATTCGGGAGGACATGGTTTCGTGTCGGAAATGAACAGTCTGGAACGCGTGTTGGCGCTGCTCGACGTCTTCACCGAGGATCGTCTGGAATGGACGCCGGAGGAGTTGATGGCGCGTCTCGGCTATAGCCGGCCGACGCTCTACCGCTATCTGAAAACGCTCAAGGAGGCCGGCTTCCTCAGCTCGATGCCGAGCGGCGGCTACACGCTCGGCCCGCGTGTCGTCGAGATGGACTTCCTTATGCGCAAATCCGACACGCTGGTGCGCTATGCCCAGGCGCATCTGGAAAGCTTTGCCGCCGACTATCCCTGCGCCGCGATGCTGGTGCGCTGGTACGGCAACAAGCTGCTCGTCGTTGCCTCCGAATGCACGACCCCCGGGCTGGAAAACGACTATCCGCGCGGCCGGCCGCTGCCGCTCGCGCGGGGCGCGATCTCGCGCGCCATCATGGCCCACCTGACGCGCCGAAAGCTGCTTGCCACCATTGAGGCGAACCTGCCGGAACTCGACGCGATCGGTCTCGGCGCCAGTGTCGAGGAGGTAATGGAGGAATTGCGCAAGGTCCGCCGCCTTGGCTACGCCGTCGCCCATGGCGAGGTCACGCCCGGCGTCACCGGCATTGCCTCGCCGATCTTCGACGGCGGGTCCAGCCCGGTCGCCACGTTCTGCGTCACCATCGCCGAAGACCTCGCCAAACCGGATCTGACCGAGCGGCTGGGGCGCCGCGTCTGCGCGGTGTCTGCCGAATTGAGCGGGAAACTGGCCGAGGATCGCCGCGCGGCCGGAACGGATGGCTGACTACGCCGTCTCGTTTGCCAGCGCCGACCGGAATCCGCTCTCGCAGAAGCTGATCAGGAAATCCGCCCATTCGCCCGGCACTGGCGCGCTGCCGGGTTTTCCACCCGCCAGCGCCTCGATGCGCCAGCGCGAGGTCGCCAACGCCAGCATCGCCGAAATTGCGAACACGAAGGCGCCGGCCACGCGTTGCGGATCCGCCTTCGGAAACAGCGCCGCCAATTCGTCCATGAACAGCTTCGCAGTCGGGTCGAAACAGCGCCGGCTGATCGGCCGCCAGCGTTCGTCGGCCGAGACATAGGCGATCAGCCGCGCATAGGCCGTCCATTGCTCGCCCCCGGAGGCGGCGAGATCGAGATAGGGGCGGATGAAGCAGTCGAGCACGGCGCCGGGCGTGAGACCCTTTCCCGACGCCTTCGCCCTGCCGAGCGCCTTGACCCGGCGGTCGGCCAATATCTCGGCGCGCCGCGCGACGATGGTGAAGAACAGCTCTTCCTTCGCCCCGCCATGGAAATTGACCAGCGCGACGGGCACCTCCGCCGCCGCCGCGATGTCGCGGATCGAGGCGCCCTCGTAACCGTCGCGGGCAAACAGCCGCTCGGCGTTGTCGAGAATGCGCGACCGCGTTTCCAGCGATCGCCGCGATGGCGCGCGTTTTCGGGCGGTGTTTTCGGTGTCGATGACGGTCATCAAAAACCAGCTTGCGCTATTTTTAACGATCGTTCAATACTTGACCGAGGGCTGGCCAGGGGGAATGGCCTGGGAGGAGACATGACGCAGGTTGAAAGCCGGTCGCCGCGCGACAGCGGAGGCAACAGGGACAAATTCGCGCTCATCGGCGCGGGTCCGATGGGCCTTGCCATGGCCAAGACTCTTGTCGAGCAAGGCATCGCCTTCCAGGGCTTCGAGATGCATTCCGATGTCGGCGGCTTGTGGGACATCGATGCCCCGCGCTCGACCATGTACGAGACGGCGCATCTGATTTCGTCGAAGAAGATGACCGAATTCGCCGATTTCCCGATGGACGAGGCCGTCGCCGAATACCCGTCGCACCGCGAGATGAAGGCCTATTTCCGCGCCTTCGCCGAGCATTTTGGCCTGCGCCGTCATTTCCTCTTCGAGACCGAGGTCCTGAAGACCGAGCCACGGGGGCGTGACGGCGTGGGCTGGCGCGTGACCTGGCGCGACAAGGCCGGCGCGACGCATGAGGATGACTTCGCGGGCCTCATCGTCGCCAACGGCACATTGTCGGAGCCGAACATGCCGCAATTTCCCGGCACGTTTTCCGGCGAATTGATTCATTCCAGCCAGTACCGCTCGCCGCGCCAGTTCGACGGCAAACGGGTCTTGATCGTAGGCGCGGGCAATTCCGGCTGCGACATCGCCGTCGATGCGATACACCACGGGGTCTCCTGCGAACTTTCGATGCGGCGCGGCTATTATTTCGTGCCGAAATACGTGTTCGGCAAACCCGCCGACACCATGGGCGGCGCGATCAGGCTGCCGATGTGGCTGAAGAGGAAGGTCGACGGCATGATCCTGAAGTGGTTCGTCGGCAGCCCGGAAAAATACGGATTCCCGAAGCCCGACTACCGGCTCTACGAATCTCATCCCGTCGTCAATTCGCTGATCCTGTTCCATGCCGGCCACGGCGACATCCGCATCCGCGCCGATGTCGAGCGCTTCGATGGCGACGCCGTGCATTTCCGTGACGGGACGACCGGCGAATACGACATGGTTCTCGCCGCAACCGGCTACAGGCTGCACTATCCCTTCATCGACAATGCCCTGCTCAATTGGCGGGGCGACGCGCCGCATCTGTTCCTGAACTGCATGCACTCCGAACGCGACGATGTCTTCCTGATGGGCATGGTCGAGGCTTCCGGCCTCGGCTGGCAGGGTCGCCACGAACAGGCCGAGATGGTCGCCCGCTATATTCGCGGCCTGCGCGACGGTGCGGCGGCGGCGAAGGAAATGCAGGCGGAAAAGGCGCGCGGTTTCGAGCGCGCCACCGGCGGCATGAGCTACATCGACCTGCCGCGCATGGCCTATTACGTCGACAAGGCGACCTTCCGAAAGGCGGTCAACGACCGGATCGCGAAGCTGAAAAGGGCGGCGTGATGAACGATATCGACACAGTCCTTCTGCATTTCTCGCCGGCCTCGCTGAACCTCCTGAACGCGATCCTCGCGATCGTGATGTTCTCGATCGCGCTCGATCTGAAACCGTCCGATTTCCGGGCGCTGGTGCGGGCGCCGAGGCCGTTGTTGACCGGCCTGTTCTCGCAATTCGTCGTCCTGCCGGTCGCAACCTTCATGATGATCCTTGCAGTCGAGCCGCGCCCTTCCATAGCGCTCGGGTTGATCCTTGTCGCCGCCTGTCCGGGCGGCAACATCTCCAACTTCATCACCCACCGCGCCGGCGGCAACACGGCCCTGTCCGTGTCGATGACCGCGGTCGCTACAGTCGCCGCGATCCTTCTCACCCCGTTCAACATCGCGCTTTGGGGCAGCCTCTACGGTCCGACGCGGGAGATACTGCGCGCAACCGCGATCGACCCGGTGACTGTCGCGACCACCGTGTTCCTGATGCTGGTCCTGCCGCTCTGCCTCGGCATCCTGCTCAACGTGACAAGATCTGCTCTCGCCGCGCGTCTTCGCCGCCCGCTGCAGCTATTGTCGATGGCGATCTTCATCGCCTTCATCGTCCTGGCGCTGGCGGCGAACTGGGATTTCTTCCTCGCCTATGCCGGCGCCGTCGCCGGCCTCGTTATCCTGCACAACGCGCTGGCGCTCGGTGGCGGCTTCGCAACCGCGACGCTGGCTCGCGTCAGCGCCTATGATCGTCGCGCGATCACCATCGAAACCGGAATCCAGAATTCCGGTCTCGGCCTGATCCTTATCTTCGCCTTCTTCAACGGTCTGGGCGGCATGGCGGTCGTCGCCGCCTTCTGGGGAATCTGGCATGCGATCTCCGGCCTGGGCCTCGCCTTTGCGATGGCGCGCACGGAAGCGGCGCGGTGACGCGGATACTGATCACCGGCGCCGCGGGCGGTATCGGTCAGTCGCTCTTGACCGAGATGGCCTTGCACCCGCGCGGCCATGTCGTGCTGGCGACCGATGTCCGGCAATTGTCCTGGCTGCCCGTTGGCGCGACGTGGAAGTTCCTCGACGTGCGCGGCGACGATGCCGACAAGGTCATCGGAGACTGGAAGCCGGAGGTCGTCGTCCACCTTGCGTCCATCGTCACGCCGCCGAAGGGCTCGACCCGCGCCTTCGAGTATTCCGTCGATGTCGGCGGCACGCGCCATGTCCTGGATGCGTGCATCGCGCATGGCGTGCACCGCATCGTTGTCACGTCGTCGGGAGCGGCCTATGGCTACCACGCCGACAATCCGGTTCCGCTCACCGAAGCGGATCCGCTGCGCGGCAACGAGGAGTTCGCCTATTCGCATCACAAACGCCTCGTCGAGGAGATGCTGGAGCAGGCGCGCCGCGAGGCGCCGCAACTTGAACAGGTCGTGCTGCGCATCGGAACTGTCCTCGGAGCCGGCATCGAGAACCAGATCACCGCCCTGTTCCGCCGCAAGCGGCTCCTCGGCATTCGCGGTTCCGACAGCCCCTTCGTCTTCATCTGGACCAAGGATCTGGCGCGCATCCTCCTGCGCGCGGCGACGAAGGGCCCGCCGGGCATCTACAATGTCGCGGGCGACGGCGCGCTCGGCACCCGCGAACTGGCCGCCGCATTGGGCAAGCCCGTCCTCTGGCTTTCTCCGTCCTTCCTGAAGCTGGCGCTCGGCATCGCCCGGCCGCTCGGTCTATCGCGTTACGGCCCGGAACAGGTGCGTTTCCTGCAATACCGCCCGGTCCTCGACAACACGAAGCTTAAGACCGAGTTCGGCTACGTGCCGGAAATGACCAGCGCCCGCGTTTTCGACCTCTGGCGCGAGGGAGCCGGACTGTGAGCGGGGAGAGGACCGCCGTCGTCACCGGCGGCGCCGGCGGTCTCGGTCGGGCGCTGACCGGCGCGTTGCTTGCCCAGGATTGGCATGTCGCGATCCTCGATCTTCCCGGCCCCGAACTGGAAGCGGCCGCCGCGCTCGGTCCCGGCGTCAGCGTCCATGCCTGCGACCTGACGTCCGAGCAGCAGGTCCGGGCTACCTGCGGCGCGATCGAGGCGGCGCGGCCGTCGGTCGATCTAGTGGTCTACAATGCCGGCATCACGCAGATCGGCCTCTTCGCCGACCAGTCGATGGACACGCACCGAAAGGTCTTCGAGGTCAATTACTTCGGCGCCGTGCATGTCGCCTCCGCGTTGCTGCAAGCCGTGCGCGCCAGCGGGGGAGCGCATCTGGCGATTTCCTCCGTCGCCGGCTTCGCGCCGCTCCACCGTCGCACCGCCTATTCCGCGTCGAAACATGCGCTGGAGGGCTTCTTCCGGACGCTCGCTTCGGAGGAAAAGCCGTTCGGAGTTCGCGTCCACGTCGCCGCGCCTTCCTTCGTCGCAACCAATCTCGGCAATCCCGGCCACCGCCCCGGTGGCATCGCGCGGCCGGGATCGGCGGCCGACGGGATCGACTACATGGATGCCGGCGAAGCCGCGCGCGTGATTCTCGACGGCGTGCGGCGCGGGCGTTCCATGATACCGGTCGGGCGCGTCGCGCGCATGGCATGGTGGCTCAACCGCCTGTCGCCCGGCCTGTTCGCCCGCCTGATGGAGCGCAATATCGCGGAAGAAGAACCCGGCGCCTGATTTGCGACAATTCGTTTCCTTTCATTTGTCCCCGAAACCGGACTATGGCTTTCATGCCTCACGGTAAGGTGACGACAATGACGGCGAAACGGAACTCGAAAACGCGCGCGCGGCCCGCTCTGGCCGCGCCCTTGCTGGCGGCCGGTTATTTCGCCCTCGCGGTCATCCCCCTGGCGCTCGCCGCCGTCGCCGAGGAGCCGGCGGGCTTCTGGACGGAGACCGCCTCGGCGCTCGGCATGGTCGCCGCCGTGCTGCTGTTGCTGCAGCTTGTATCATCCGGCCGCTTCGAGTTCCTTTCGGGCCGTATCGGCATCGATGTCACCATGGCGTTCCACAAATGGATGGCGCGGCTGCTTGTGGTGCTTGTGGTCGCCCACCCGATCTTCTTCGTCCTGCCGGTCGACTTCGCGCGGCCCCATTCCGCATGGAACCATCTTTCCGCGTTGTTCACCGCGCCGGGCAACTACACCGGCATTCTGGCTTTCGCATTGGTGATCCTGCTCGTGGGGCTCGGATTGTCGCGCGACCGCTTGCCCTTGACCTACGAGGCCTGGCGGGCGAGCCACGGCCTGATGGCGGTGATTGCGGCGGGCGCGACACTGATGCATTTGCTCGCGATCGGCACCTATGCTCGCTCCGAGCCGCTGCGCACCATCTGGATCGTGCTCGCTTTCGCCGCCCTCGCGCTGGCGCTCGGCGTCTACACCGTGCGCGTCTGGCAGATGCATCGCCAGGACTGGGCGGTCTCGGGGAAACGCAAGCTCGCCGACCGCCTGTGGGAGGTCACCTTGACCAGCCCGTCCGGCAAGAGACTCGCCTTTGAGGCAGGTCAGTTCGTCTGGCTGGCGCTCGCGCCGCGCCGGTTTCCGCTGTTCGACCACCCGTTCTCCATCGCCTCCGCGCCAAACGAGGCCGGCGAAGTCCGCTTCCTGATCCAGGAGGCCGGCGACTTCACCCGCCGGCTCGGCGATGTCCCCGTCGGCACGCCCGCCGCCATCGATGGACCCCACGGCAGTTTCGTGCTCACCGACAAGCCCTGCGACGCGGTGCTGCTGATCGCCGGCGGTGTCGGCCTTGCGCCCGTCCTGTCGATGCTGAACGATCTTGCCAACCGGGACGACGGCCGCCCCGTCCGGCTGATCTACGCGGCCCGTGACGCCGAAGCGATGGTCGACTTGGCCGTCTTCGCGACTGCGCTTTCGAAGCTTGGCGTGACGCCGATCCTGCTGCTCGACAAGCCGCCATTCGGTGAAGGCCGGCGTGAGGGGCCGATCACCCGCGACCATCTCGCCGAAGCGATGGAAGACCTCGATCCGAAATCGCTGGCGGTGATGATTTGCGGGCCTGCCGGCATGATGAGCGCCACCTGCGAGGGCCTGACCGGGCTTGGCGTTCCGCCGGTCAATATTCGCTACGAGCGTTTCGACTACCGCGCCGGGCCGTCGACCGGGAAGGATCGCGCTGTCATCCGAAACTTCCGGCTGCTGGCGCTCGCCGTGGGCGTCGTCATGCTCGCTTTCGCGTTCAGAGGCTAAGCAGGTAGGCGATCAGGTCGGTCCGCCCGTCCGTGTCGCGCAGATAATGGCCGGGCAGGAACGCGTTCAGCCATTCGGTCTTTTCCTCCGGCGTCGCGCCGTCGATCTTGCGGACGATCCTTCCGGCCGTCGCGTGGCAGCGCACGCAATCGGATACGAACACGTCCTCGCCGGAAGCGGGATCTCCGGACTGGGCCTGCGCCCCGGCGGCGGTCAGAAGAAATGCGATTGCCGTTCCCGTTCGTCTCACCGTGCCTGCTCCCTTCCGGTTGCTTCCAGACGGTCAGTTCTTAAGCGGCCGCGCGGCGTTCGTCCATCCATTCGGCGAGCGCCTGCTTCTCGGCCGCGTTCATCCGGATGCCGAGCCTGGTGCGCCGGAACAGCACGTCCTCCGCCGTTGCGGCCCATTCGTATTCCATCAGGAACCGGACCTCCGCCTCGTACAGGCCGTGGCCGAAATCGTGGCCGAGTTCGCCGAGCGATTTCGCCGCGTCGAGGATGACATAGGCGTCCGTGCCGTAAAGCCGCGCCAGCCGGCGGGCGAGATTGTGGCCCGTGTAGGGATGGCGTTCGCATATCCGATCGGTGAGTTCATCGAAGCCCGTGACCTCGAAATTGCCGCCGGGCAGCGTCGCCCCCCGCGTCCACGCCGGACCGCGCTTGCCGAGCGTCGCCTCGATGTCCTTCAGCACCGATTCCGCCAGCCGTCGGTAGGTCGTGATCTTGCCGCCGAAGACGTTGATCAGCGTCCCGTTGCCGAGCTTCGCGTCGCGCCGGATCACATAGTCTCGCGTCGCCTCCTGCGCCTTCGAGGCGCCGTCATCGAACAGGGGCCGCACGCCGGAATAGGTCCACACCACGTCCTCGATGCGCAAGGGTTCGGTGAAATACTCACTCGCCGCGCTGCAGAGGTAAGCGGTTTCTTCCGGCGTGATCTGCGGCCTGTCCTCGAGTTGTTCCTGCTCGGCGTCCGTCGTTCCGATCAGTGTGAAGTCCTGCTCGTAGGGAATTGCGAAGACGATCCGCTCGTCGGCATTTTGAAAGATATAGGGCCTGTCATGGTCGAATTTCCTTCTCACGATGATATGGCTGCCGCGCACGAGCCGCACATTGTGCGCATCGTTGCGCCCGAAAACCGTCTTCAGCACATGGTCGACCCATGGGCCGGCCGCATTGATTACAAGTGAGGCCGTCACGTCCTGAACTGCGCTGCTCTGGCGGTCGCGCAATGTCGCGCGCCAGGTTCCGTCCGCAAAACGCGCCCTCTCGACGGCGGTGCGCGGGCGGACAACCGCTCCGCGCGCCAGCGCGTCGCGCAGGTTGAGGATTACGAGGCGCGAATCCTCCACCCAGCAGTCGGAATATTCGAACGCCTTGCGGAAGCCCGGCTTCAGCGGCTTTCCGGCCTCGTCGCGCGACAGGTCGAGCGTCTTCGTTCCGGGCAGCAGCTTGCGGCCGCCGAGATTGTCGTAGAGGAACAGGCCGAGGCGCAGGAGCCAGGCCGGCCGCAGGCCGGAGTGATAGGGCAGGATGAAGCGCAGTGGCCGGATGATGTGTGGCGCCATCGACCACAGCACCTCGCGCTCCATCAGAGCCTCACGCACCAGCCGGAACTCGTAATGCTCAAGGTAGCGCAATCCGCCGTGAATCAGCTTCGTCGAGGCCGACGACGTTCCGCCGCCGAAATCGCCGGTGTCGGCGAGGCAAACCGTGTAGCCCCGCCCGGCGGCATCCCGCGCGATCCCGGCGCCATTGATGCCGCCGCCAATAATGAGGACGTCGAAATGTGGCGCCTCGTTCGGGGTGTTCCTATTCATGGCCCTGGTCCGCGGCGAAGAGGACCGTGTCCGCTCCGGCGCGGATTTCCGGGATGGCGGTCGGCGGCGGAGCACCAGTTGTGAAGGTGAGGATCAGTCTGGGCGGCAGGGGCAGCACGGAGCACCGTTTCGAAGAATATCCGTTCAAACGCGTTTATCTTCGAAAATTTTCGTTTTGTCACCATAGATTTGCGAAAAGCAACAATCAAGGTAACGGCGCCGCACGTGCGGCACGTGAGAAGGTAGCGCGACGTTCTTTCGGGAGGATCGGGTAAACCCGTTCGGAGGGATTTGGTGGAGCCAAGCGGGATCGAACCGCTGACCTCCTGCATGCCATGCAGGCGCTCTCCCAGCTGAGCTATGGCCCCGACCGTATCCGCGGATAACGCTGAATTGCGGATCGCGGTTCGATACATTCGCGTCGCGTCAAGATCAAGTCCCCGCGACGCGCTTTTCGTCAGGTTTCGTCGTCGTCTCCGCCGGCGACGTCGATAATGCCGATCATATCGTCATCTTCGTCGTCCTCTTCGTCCGCAAGAAACGTGTCGTCATCGTCATCGTCGATTTCGAGTTCGTCGTCGGTATTGTCGCCGAGATCCGGCAGGGCCTCGTCCTTGCTGGTCTCGTCTTCCTCGACATCCTCGAGCGAAACCACATCGGCGCTGACGGGTTCTTCTTCCTCGTCCAGTTCGACGGCTTCGTCCGCTTCTTCGGCCTTTTCCGCGATGATTTCCGATTTCGTGTCCTCGAAATAGGACAGCGGATAGGTTTTTCCCGTATAGGGAGAGACGATCGGATCCTTGTTCAGATCATAGAATTTGCGGCCCGTTTCGGGGCAGATGCGCTTGGTACCAAGTTCCGGTTTTGCCACGATCGCGTCCTTGTAAATCCTTGTGTTCAGCCACGAACGGCGGCGGAACGGGGGCTCGTTTGTCCTGAAAAATGTCGTCGGTCCATAGCGGCAAAGAAAATGCCTGTCAAAGCCCAATTCGCACGACTGTGGAGCAGTTTCGAATAACGACAAGCAAGGTGATTTCGTCGAAAGCCCGTGTTATGGCGCCCCCTGTCGTAAACCTGTCATTCTCCGGGCGTCGCTCATGCCGCTTTCCGCGTCCAAAAAACCCGCCGTCGCGCGCGCTTCAACAGCGCTGTCCGGACGTGCGCGCATTCCCGGCGACAAGTCGATCTCGCATCGTTCCTTCATGCTCGGCGGCCTCGCTTCCGGGGTGACCCGCATCGCCGGGCTGCTGGAAGGCGAGGACATTCTGGCAACCGGCCGCGCGATGAGCGCCATGGGCGCGAAGATCAGCAAGGAAGGCGGCGAGTGGACCATCCACGGCGCCGGCAACGGTTGCCTGCTGGAACCCGAGGACGTGCTCGATTTCGGCAATGCTGGAACCGGCGTGCGCCTGACCATTGGCCTGACGGGCACATATGACATGCGGACGCGCTTCGCCGGCGACGCCTCGCTGGTCAGGCGGCCGATGGGCCGCGTGCTCGATCCACTGCGCCTGATGGGCGTGCAGGTCGAGGCGTCAGAAGGCGACCGTCTGCCGCTGACGCTGCACGGGCCGCGCACCGCCAATCCGATCGCTTACCGCGTGCCGGTCGCGTCGGCGCAGGTGAAATCGGCCGTCCTTCTTGCCGGCCTCAACACGCCGGGCATTACAACGGTGATCGAGCCGGTCATGACGCGTGACCACACCGAGAAGATGTTGGCGGGCTTCGGGGCGGAGCTAGACGTCGGCATCGACCCCGACGGCGCGCGCCGCATTTCGATTCAGGGTCAGAGCCGCCTGACCGGCCGGACAATCGTTGTTCCTGGCGATCCGTCGTCGGCGGCCTTTCCGATCGTCGCCGCCCTGATCGTGCACGGCTCCGACGTGACGATCGAAAACGTGCTGATGAACCCCACCCGCACCGGCCTTGTCGCGACGCTTCAGGACATGGGCGCGGTGATCGACGTTATGAACGAGCGCCGGGAAGGCGGCGAGGACGTGGCCGATCTGCGGGTGCGTTCCTCCGACCTGAAGGGAGTGACAGTGCCGGCCGACCGCGCGCCGTCGATGATCGACGAATATCCGGTCCTCGCCGTCGCGGCGAGTTTCGCCGAGGGCGAGACCCTGATGCCGGGGATCGAGGAATTGCGAGTCAAGGAAAGCGACCGGCTCGATGCCGTCGCGCGGGCGCTGGAACTGAACGGGGTCGATTGCTCGGAAGGCCGCGACTGGCTCTCCGTGCGCGGCCATCCGGGCGGCAAGGGTCTCGGCGCGATGACCCGGGAGGCTGTGGTCGCGACGCATCTCGATCATCGCATCGCCATGAGTTTCCTCGTATTCGGCCTCGCCGCCGAGCATGGGACGTTCATCGACGACGCCACGATGATCGCCACGTCCTTTCCGGAATTCATGGACCTGATGACAGGGCTCGGCGCAGACATCGGATATTGCGAATGACCTTCACCATCGCCATCGACGGACCGGCCGCGTCCGGCAAGGGAACGCTCTCGCGCTTGCTTGCCGCCCATTACGGATTCCGCCATCTCGATACCGGGTTGACCTATCGCGCCGTCGCCAAGGCGATGCTCGATGCGGGCCTGCCGCTCGATAACGAGTCAGCGGCGGTCGAGTCGGCTCGGACATTCGACATGGGCAACATGCAGCGCGACGTGCTCGCCGCCCATGAGATCGGCGAAGCCGCCTCGAAGGTCGCCGTCATCGCCGGTGTGCGTCGCGTGCTGGTCGAGCGCCAGCGCGAATTCGCAATTCGCCCGCCGGGCGCGGTTCTCGACGGCCGGGATATCGGCACCGTGGTCTGTCCGGACGCGCCCGTGAAACTCTATGTCACCGCGTCGCCCGAGGTGCGCGCGCGCCGCCGCTACCACGAAATTCTCGGCAATGGCGGCGAGGCCGACGAACAGGCGATCCTCGCCGATATCGTCCGCCGCGACGAGCGCGACATGAACCGCGCCGACTCGCCGCTCAGGCCAGCGGCCGATGCGCACTTGCTTGATACGTCGGAAATGACTATAGAGGCCGCGTTCCGGGCAGCGAGAGCTTATATCGACGCGGCCCTGGACGAAGACAGCTAGCAAATTCCGAACAGCGGTCCCCGCGCCGGATTTTGGCCCGACATATTGATCAAGGGCCGGATTGCCGTTTGGAGAAACGAAACACCAACCGCCGGCGCTCGTGCCCGATGAAAATTCCGGGCCACTCCAGGAGTATAAATGTCTGAATTTAATCCCAGCCGCGATGATTTCGCCGCTCTTCTCGAACAGTCTTTTGAAGACCGCGACACCTCCGAAGGTTCCGTCGTCAAGGGAATCATCACCGCCATCGAAAAAGACATGGCGATTGTCGATGTCGGCCTCAAGGTCGAGGGTCGCATCGCGCTGAAGGAATTCGGCGCCCGCGCCAAGGATGGATCGCTCAAGGTTGGCGATACCGTTGAAGTCTATGTCGAGCGCGTAGAAAACGCTCTTGGCGAAGCCGTTCTCTCGCGCGAAAAAGCGCGCCGCGAGGAGAGCTGGATCAAGCTCGAAGAGAAGTTCAACGCCGGCGAACGCGTCGAAGGCGTCATCTTCAACCAGGTCAAGGGTGGCTTCACTGTCGATCTCGACGGCGCCGTGGCCTTCCTGCCGCGCTCGCAGGTCGACATCCGTCCTGTGCGGGACGTTACCCCGCTGATGCACAACCCGCAGCCGTTCGAAATCCTCAAGATGGACAAGCGCCGCGGCAACATCGTCGTGTCACGCCGCACCGTGCTCGAGGAGAGCCGTGCCGAGCAGCGTTCGGAGATCGTCCAGAACCTCGAAGAGGGCCAGACGGTCGAAGGCGTGGTCAAGAACATCACCGACTACGGTGCGTTCGTCGACCTCGGCGGCATCGACGGTCTGCTGCATGTCACCGACATGGCATGGCGTCGCGTCAACCATCCTTCGGAGATCCTGTCGATCGGTCAGACCGTCAAGGTCCAGATCATCCGCATCAACCAGGAAACCCACCGTATCTCGCTCGGCATGAAGCAGCTTCAGGCCGATCCCTGGGATGGCATCGGCACCAACTATCCGGTTGGCAAGAAGATCAAGGGCACGGTCACGAACATCACCGATTACGGTGCATTCGTCGAGATCGAGCCGGGCATCGAGGGACTGATCCACGTTTCCGAGATGTCCTGGACGAAGAAGAACGTCCATCCGGGCAAGATCCTGTCGACCTCCCAGGAAGTCGAAGTGGTCGTCCTCGAGGTCGATCCTGCAAAGCGCCGCATCTCGCTCGGCCTCAAGCAGACGCTGGAAAACCCGTGGGAAGCCTTCGCCCAGAAGCATCCGACGAGCTCCGTCGTCGAAGGCGAAGTCAAGAACAAGACCGAGTTCGGCCTGTTCATCGGCCTCGACGGCGATGTCGACGGCATGGTCCACCTGTCCGACCTCGACTGGAATGTTCCGGGCGAGCAGGCCATCGAGACCTACAACAAGGGCGACATGGTCAAGGCGGTCGTGCTTGACGTGGATGTCGACAAGGAACGCATCTCGCTCGGCATCAAGCAGCTCGGCCGCGATGCGGTCGGCGAAGCCGCCGCTTCCGGCGACCTGCGCAAGAACGCGGTCGTGACCGCCGAAGTCACCGGTGTCACCGATGGCGGCCTTGAAGTGAAGCTCGTCGACCACGACGTCGAAACCTTCATCAAGCGCTCGGACCTGTCGCGCGACCGCGACGAACAGCGTCCGGAACGCTTCTCGGTCGGTCAGAAGGTCGACGCCCGCGTCATCGCCTTCGACAAGAAGACCCGCAAGATCCAGATCTCCATCAAGGCACTGGAAATCGCGGAAGAGAAGGAAGCCGTTGCCCAGTTCGGTTCGACCGACGCCGGTGCATCGCTTGGCGACATCCTCGGCGCCGCGCTGAAGAACCGCGACAGCAACTAGGGCTTTCACGCCTGAAC
>JBAQHA010000801.1:0-2784 GCA_049288075.1 Oricola sp. | reverse complement strand
TCGCCAGCGCACTACCGGCAATCGAGGATTGCCACGATTGTGCCGATTTCATCCTCGTGCCGCTGCTGTGGTGCCGCAAGGCCTATGCCGACAAGCTCGATGCGGCGCTGATCGACCGCATCGACCGCGCCATCCTCGGATACCGCTACTGGATGGACGAGCCGGGCAACGACGTGCAGTGGTATTACTCCGAAAACCATGCGCTGCTGTTCCATTCGGCCGCCTATCTCGCCGGCCATATCCTGCCCAAGGCGCGGTTCGCTCGCTCCGGCCGCATCGGCGGCGAGCAATCCTCGGTCGGCGCCGCGCGGGTGCGCGCATGGCTCGACCATTTTGAAAAATGGGAAATGGCGGAGTTCAATTCCGCGCCCTATTTCCCGATCGACCTGAAGGGCCTGTGCGCGCTCCATGCGCTGGCCCCCGATGCGGATATCGCCGAAAGGGCCGGGACGGCCATTCTGCGGCTTCTCGAAATCGTCGCCCGCTCGGCCCATCACGGCATCCTGACCGGTGCGCAGGGGCGCTCCTACGAGCATACGCTGCGCGCCGCGCGCTCCCTGGAACTTTCCGGCATCGCGCGCATGCTGTGGGGAAAGGGAAATTACGGCATGCGGTTCCATGCCCTGCCGCAACTGGCGCTCTGCCTGCGCGACCACGGGCTGGACGTTCCCGAAAGACTGGCCGGCATCGCCTCGTTCGACGGCGACGGCGCCTGGGAATGGCGGTTCGCCCAGGGCCAGGACTGCTTCGCCCGGCTTTATCATCACAAGACGCGCAGCCATGCCATGGGCAGCGCCGCCGCCTATCGCTGGGACCAGTGGGGCTATCAGGAAACCGTCCTGCATGTCCGCATGGGCGATGATCCGGACGCGCAGATCTGGATCAACCATCCCGGCGAGGTGCTGCAGTCCGGCTACGGCCGCCCGTCCTACTGGGGAGGATGCGGTACCCTGCCCCGTGTCCATCAATACAGGGGGCTGGCCGTGCTGCGTTTCGACTGCTTCGCCGAGCAGCCGGACTTCACCCATGCCTGGTTTCCGCAAAGCGCGTTTGACCGCACCCGCATCGCGGGCAACACCGCGCTGGCGGAGGCCGGCGACGCCTTCGCCCTGATGATAACCTCGACGCCGATCGCTGTCGTCGGAACCGGACCGACCGCCGGCAACGAGCTGCGCGCGGCCGGCCGGCAGACGACATGGATCGTCCGGCTTTGCGATCGCGACCGATGCGGCTCGCTTGAGGAATTTGCCGCCCGCTTTGGAGATCTTGCGGTCGCCGACGGACCGGACGGAGAATGGATCGTCGACGATCCCGACTATGGGCGGGTGCGCTTCCTGGAGGATGGAAGCGCCGTCGCCGAGGGGAGAACCCTGGATCCGTCCCGATGGACCGTGGAGGGGCTGGCCGAACGGCTCGGGGTTTAGCAGGCGTCCTGCAGCGGGCCGCGAGGCAAATGGGCAGGACGAAAAATAACCGGCGGGACGGTTCCCGTCACAGAGGAGGAGACTGAAATGAAACGGGCATCAACGATAATATCGGCTTTCGCCGCAAGCTTTCTGGCCACCAGCGCCTATGCCGGCGACGTCCAGATCATGTGGTATTCGGATGGCGTCGAAGGAGACGTCATTCAGGATCTTCTCAATCGCTTCATGAAGGACAATCCGGATATCCATGTGACGCTGGACAACGTCGCCTACAAGGTGATCCAGGAGCAGCTGCCAATCCAGCTCGAAGCGGGCCAGGGGCCCGACATTGCACGCGTGACGAACATCAAGGAACTGGCGAACCACTGGCTCGATCTGCGCCCCCTCCTGTCCGACGCGCAGTACTGGGACGACAACTTCGGCAATACGCTGGACTGGATGCGGCCCGACGGCTCCGACGCCATCACAGGCTTCATGACGCAGCTGACCCTGACGGGCGGCTTCGCCAACAAGACGCTGTTCGAACAGGCGGGCGTGCCGCTGCCCGGGCCGAAAGCCACATGGGACGATTGGATCGACGCATCGGCAAAGGTCATGAAAAGCCAGCAACTGCCGGCCGCGTTCGCCATCGACCGTTCCGGCCACCGCATTTCGGGACCCAACATCTCGCATGGCGCCAACTATATCGGCGCTGACGGCGCGCCGGCGCCCGTCGACGACGGCGTCAAGGCTTTCGTGACCAGGCTCGTCAACTGGACAAAGGACGGCTTGATGCTGGAGGACACCTGGGTCGCGGCAGCCGGCACCACCTATCGCGCCGCCGCTGACGATTTCATCAACGCGCAAATTCCGTTCTATTATTCCGGCAGCTGGCAGATCGCCAACCTGTCGACCAAGATCGGCGATAGCTTCGACTGGGTGGCGACGGGTTCGCCCTGCGGCTCGGCGGGCTGCTCGGGCCTGAAAGGCGGCGCCGCGCTGGTGGCGATCAAATATACCAAGAACCCGACCGACGTCGCGAAGGTGATGGACTACCTTGCCAGCGAGGACGTCGTGAAGGAGTTCTCCGAGCGCACGCTGTTCCTGCCCGCACACAATGGCGTCGTCGAGAAGGGCGGCCTGAAGTGGGATACCAAGGACAAGAATGTCGGACCGGCGCTGGACGAGTTCGTCAAGGCCTCCGCCCAGACCCTGCCGGCCTCCGACGCGCTTCCTGCGTGGAAATGGGCAAACGCCTACTACGGAGCGCTGGTCACTCGCGTCAGCCAGGTGATGGCCGGCGAACTTTCGCTCGACGATGCCTGGACGAGGATCGACCAGGACATCGCCGACAAGGTTGCGCAGGCGAAGTGACGGCTTC
>JBAQHA010000800.1:0-4262 GCA_049288075.1 Oricola sp. | reverse complement strand
GCCCCGGAGAAAGCACGAAATAGGGAAACTGTTTGGTGGTGCAAAAATTTTCAAGCGAACCAGTCTCCGGCATGAACTCCTGGTTTGCAGGGAAACGGCAGGGAATTCGGCCCCATTTCGAACAGTGCTTGGGCGTATTGGACGTCGAATAGCCTCGCGAGTCCAATGACTTACGGGAATACTCCCTGGCATTCAAAACAGGGAATTCGTTTCCGCGGACCGGGGAATTTGCGATCGTTTTTCAGGGAACCGGCAGAGGATTTCACGGATGGCAGATGTCGTCGAGTGGTTCTGCGTTGCACTTAGGTGGGAAGGGATTGCCGTTAGGCGAAATCGGAGTGCCGTTACGTGGGAACAGGTTGCACTTTCGCGGGATCGCGCTGCGACTAACCGAACCGGAATGGCAGGTTGCCGCAGGCCTGCTGCGTCTTGTCGCTCATCGTTCGTGAAGGATTGCGTTTTGATGAACTCCGAGGAGAACATTTCAATAAGGTGCTTGGCTAAAACCGGCTGCGCCGAAAGCCCATGTAGTGGATCTGGCGACGCCGGACCTCAGTAAGCACATGAACGTCTTCTCTAATGCAGGACGCGGACATCCCGGTAGACCTTAGCTACAGACACAAGGCGCGATCCGGCGATATCATTGCGGAAAACATCCGCTCGCTCGCTTTCAACGCGGCGAAGGTCAATCAGCGCGCCCAGCGCCTGTTCACCGACCTGCTGACGACGACCGGGCGCGAGAATGCCCGCCTCCACAATGAGCGGCTCGATTTCGCCATCACTTACAAGGTGGAATGGGAGAAATTACTAGCGCGGCGTGAACGCCATGGCATCACCGGCCTACCCGACCCAACCACCATCCCGACCACGTCGTCGTTCACTTCCGCAACAACAGTATCGGCATCGCGGGCCCGATGAGCAGGCAAGAAAGGAGGAATGGGACATCTAGCTCGGCAAGAAGGCGGAGTTTGAAGCAGAACTTGCCGAGTTGCGGCAGATGCTGGCGAATGAACCTGATACGCCCCACCGCAAGTTCATCGAGGACGACATCGAGCACACCAAGAAGGTACTCGCGATCATACAAAGGGTGATTGGCTGATCAACACCCCAGACTTCTCGCGAAGAGCTTTCTGACTTTGTTGCAGCATTTCGAAGGTGACGCCATTCGGCATCGACGCGTGGGAAGTCCGCTTTGCGTCCCAAGCACGAACCCGCTTCGCGGGAGGGTGCGCGGGGTTGGGATGCGCCATCTCAAGACCCCGCGCAAATCTGTCATGGCTATCAGGATGCCGTAGAGATGATCCTATTCCCGCGCGGTTAGACAATCGGCGAAATCGCCAGCGGCCGCAGCAGCTCGCTGCGCTCCAGGCTTTCTGTCGGCGCTTTCAGCGCCTCGTCCCCGGTAACCCGTTCCAGTCGCACGCAGCTCCCGACACCTTCACCCGAGATCACCATCCAGTCGGCGACGACGGCCACGGGATCGCGGGGCATCGGCGCACGCGAGACGGAAAGCCGGAGCAGGCCATCCGCAAAGATCCGTTCGCCCATCCTCTGCGCGGGTATCTCTTTCTTGCGGCGATCGATGGCGGCATCCAGTTCGGGCGAACCGGTTTCCAGCGCCAGAAAAGCGGTCTGCTGCCTCTGGATCAACGGAAACGCCTTCGGAACGAACTCCTCCGTCCACGGCTTGTCTGCGGCGAATTCGGCCCGGCACTCGGCGCGTTCGGCAATGCTCTGATAAATCCACAAATGGTGGATCGTGTTGAGCCTGCCGCTGTCGGTCAGCCAGTAGCCGCCCATCGGCAGGTATTTCGTGACCCGCTCAACGCCCATCGTGCGAAAGAGGTCGAGATATTCGAGCGCCCTGCCCGGCTGTAATTCGTAGGTCCGCAATTCGAACAGCATGTCTCCTCCGCGCGCTTGTTCTCCCGGCCACTCTATCCCGCTCGAAACAGCCGGTTGAATGGACCTTGCGACGAATGAATTGGACTATGCCGGCATTAGTGGCGATCTGCCGCCCGGCCGGTCATCCGGTAGGAGCCCGGCGCCATTCCGACGCGCTTGGAGAAGAACCGGCTGAAATAGGCGGGGTCGTCGAAACCGATGGCGTGCCCGATCTCGGCCACCGTCATCTCCGTGTAGATCAGGTATCGCTTCGCCTCGATGATGACGCGCTCGTAGAGCAATTCCGAAGAGGTCTTGCCTGTCTTGGCCTTGCACGCGCCGTTCAGCCTCGGCAGACTGACGCCGAGGTCACGCGCATAGGTGTCGAGAGCCTTTTCGCTCCGGAACCGCCCCTCGAGCAGTTCGCGATAACGGCTAAACAACTCGTAGTCCCGGTCACCGCCCGCCTCCAGAAGCCGACTCTGTTCCTCGCTGCGCAGCCGCAGCAGGCAGACAAGGATGCGAAGCAGTTGCGCCATGATCGCCGAACGGCGTCCAGGGGCAGACCAGACGAACTCGCGGATCAGCCAGTCGAAAGCGTCGGCGACACCCTCGGCGCGGACATCCGTGTCGATGAGCGGGTAGACGGCGGGATACATCAGCACGTCAGACAGGCGCTGGTCTGCCTGGCATACGGTTTTCAGATACGCGAACGCCGCTGTGATTACCGATCCGTCGGTCTGCGGATGAAAGCGGATTTCGTGCACCATCGCCGCCGGAATGACGATGAGCGACGGCGTCAGAATTTCATAGTCGACATCTTCGATCCTGATCTGTCCGCCACCCTGCGTCACATGCAGCACCTGGACATGATCTGGATGAGCATGCGGACGAATTGTCCAATCATGCTGGCCGCTTCGATCCCTAATGGGCTCGACATGCAAGAAGTCAAGTTCGACCTCCGAATGCCGGTCGCCATAGAGATAGTAGCGCTGGATACCCTTCTGGCTGGCGGCGGCGGCAGTAAGCACCTGATCTCTTCCCCTTGCTGTATGGTCGGCAGTTCGACCGAATAGTGCAATAGAAACGCCGCTCCGTCCATTGGGAACGCCAAAGAGCGATGCCAGTATTCTGCTATGTAATGTGAAGGCATGGCAGGCGCGGCTCGCTCCTCCGGCCGTTCGGGAGGAGAAGACCTGGCGCAACCGCTCGCGCAGGACACAACCTGCGATGTCATTGTCGTCGGTTCCGGTGCCGGTGGGCTTTCGACCGCGATTACCGCGGCGAAGTACGGCCTCGACGTGATCGTGATCGAGAAGGAGCCCGTTTTCGGCGGCACGACAGCTTTTTCGGGCGGGGTCCTCTGGATTCCCGGTAATCGACACGCCCGCGCCTCCGGGATAGCCGACTCCCGCGAAGACGCCGTCACCTATATGAAGGCGGAGACCGGCAACCATTTCCAGAAGGACGCCGTGGAGGCATTCCTCGACCACGGTCCCGACATGCTCGATTTCTTCGAGCGGGAAACGTCAGTGAAGTTCGTGCCAACACTCTATCCCGATTACCATCCAATGCAGCCGGGCGGCGTCGACGTCGGCCGCGCGGTGCTGGCCGCCCCGTTCGACGCGACGGCGCTCGGCGACGATCTGAAACGGCTGCGGCCACCGCTGGAAACCATCACCTTCATGGGCATGATGTTCAATTCGTCCAATGCCGATATCAAGCACTTCTTCAATGCGACGAAATCGCTGAAGTCGGCGGCCTATGTCGCCAAGCGCCTTGCCTATCATTTCCTAGAACTGGCCCGCCATGGCCGCGGCGTGCAGGTGACGAGCGGAAACGCCCTCGCCGCCGGATTGGCGAAGTCGGCTTTCGATCTGGGGATTCCGATCCATACCGATTGTCCGGCGAAAGGATTGGTCGTCACCGAAGGGCGTGTGACCGGCGTGAAGATCGGAACACCGTCCGGCGAGATCACGATCTCGGTGCGCAAGGGTGTCGTCTTGGCGGCCGGCGGCTTTGCCAACGATGTCGAACGCATCCGCGCCGCCTACCCGCATCTTCGACGCGGCGGCGAACACTTTTCGCCCGTCCCCTCGGGCAACACCGGCGACGGGATCCGGCTTGCCGAGGGGGCAGGCGGCCGGTTCGACATCGCCTATCCCAATGCTTCGGCATGGATGCCGGTCTCGCGCGTGAAGACCGATGGAGGACGCGAGGTCGCCTTCCCCCACCTGCTCGACCGCTACAAGCCCGGCGTGATCGCGGTACTCAAGAACGGCCGGCGTTTCACCAACGAGAGCGAATCCTATCATGACGTTGGCGCCGCGATGATCGAGGCCTGCGAGGGCGAGACAGAGACCGCCGCCTGGCTGATC
>JBAQHA010000799.1:0-1908 GCA_049288075.1 Oricola sp. | reverse complement strand
GTCGAAACCCCATCCGTAGAGCTGGTCGACGGTGAAAAAGAACAATGATGCAATCACGACCATCGCCAGCACCATCATCGTCGAAATCATGGTCTCGCGACGCGAAGGCCACGTCACTTTTGCCGTTTCTGAGCGTACTTGCTGCAGAAAGGTGAAAGGATTGGTTCTTGCCATGATGCGCGGTTCCATTGCGCGGAATGAACCGCGCGGCGTTATTCAATTGCAGGGATCGCCAACAAGAGACCAAAAAAGGGCGCTCGAAGCGGGACGCGCTTCCTGCACCTATGTCAGCTTTCCATGAATGCGCACCCGTCCGTCAGGACAATACCAGCGCACTCGGTCACCTAAAGCCGATTCTTGGCAAAATCAAGGGGGCGGGAGAGAAAAACTGGCAGGGGCAGCAGGATTCGAACCCGCGACCTACGGTTTTGGAGACCGTCGCTCTACCAACTGAGCTATACCCCTGCACGCATCCGCGCAACACGCGGAACGGCGGGTCTCATATTACGGCCCAACCGCCTTGTCCAGACTTCGCAATTCAAAGGTGGCGTATTTCTTCCGGCGGATTCCACCAGTTGTCATTCAGACCGTCGCACCAATTGACCGGCGCCGCCACGAGTTCTTCCGTCGAGGCGTCGTCGATCGCGGCAACCTGCAATGACACGAAGTCGCCGCCCAGTTCGGGAACGTGGCCCCGCCCGAACAGATGCACGCCGCATTTCGAGCAGAAACAATGCTCCGGCCGGCCCTCGTCGAAACGGTAACTGCCGAGCACCGCCTCGCCGCGCGTCACCTTGAGACTGTTCGGCCGGACCATGAAGCCCCAGCTCCGCGTCTTGCGGCAATAGCTGCAATTGCACCGCGAGGTTCCCGCCTGCAGATCGCCGGCGGCCTCGAATTCCACCGCTCCGCAATGGCATGACCCATGAAATCGCTTCTCCATGTCGTGCACTCCTCGATTGGACATGAGCGGAGTATAGGCGATCCCTCCTGACAGCCTTCTGTCAGGAGGAGCCGGCCGGCCTCATGCGGCCCGCAATTCCGCCAGATCGCAGCCCTCGATGCCAGCACGCGCCCTCTCGATCCGGCCAATGTCCCAATTCCACCAAGAGAGCCGCAGCAACGCGTCGACCGTCTTCTCGTCGAAGCGCATGCGGATGACGGATGCACGACTGCCTCCCACGACGGCATAGGGCGGAACATCGCGGCTGACGATGGCCCCTGCCCCGACAATCGCGCCGTGGCCGATCGTCACGCCGGGCAAGACGATCGCGTTGAAGCCGATCCAGACATCGTGACCGATCGACGTGTCTCCTCCGGCAGACACCTCCGCCGAGTAGTCGTACATCGTGTCCGGGCGGAACGCCGCAAAGGGATAGGTGGAGAAACCGCCCATGGGATGATTGGCCGAACTGGTTATGAAGCGGGCGCCGTGGGCGATCTGGGCGAACTTGCCGATGACCAGCCTCTCGGGCGCACCGGGATAGAGATACGGCGCGATGCGTGCGGCATAGTCCTCCACCGCATCGAAATCGGAGTAGTAGGTATAGTCCCCGATTTCGATGTTGGGATGGTCGATGACGCGATTGAGGTGCACCGTGCCGCGATGCGCCTCGCCGGTCGGCAAGGTAATGGGATGACGCGCGGAGGCGTCGAGAAACGGTCGTTGCATGGATCTGTTCCTTGTCCGGAATTGCTTTCTAGCGGATCAGAACAGAACCTTGACCATTTCACCCTCCGTTGCGGCGCCTGCAGATGGAGCGCGCCGGCCTATAAAGAAAACAGGCGGGCCGAAGCCCGCCTACTGGTTCACCAAACGAGTTTGTTACTCGATGATCTTCGCGACGATGCCGGCGCCGACGGTGCGGCCGCCTTCACGGATGGCGAAGCGCAGGCGCTCTTCCATCG
>JBAQHA010000798.1:0-3696 GCA_049288075.1 Oricola sp. | reverse complement strand
CCAGGACGATCCGGCGGCGCCGAAGCTGGTCGCCTTCGAGAGCGTCTATTCGATGGACGGCGACATCGCGCCGATCGCCGAGATCTGCGACATCGCCGACAAGCACAATGCGATGACCTATCTCGACGAGGTGCACGCGGTCGGCATGTACGGCCCGCGCGGCGGCGGCGTCGCCGAGCGCGAGGGGCTGATGCACCGCATCACCGTCATCGAGGGCACGCTCGGCAAGGCCTTCGGCGTGATGGGCGGCTACATCACCGGATCGAGAAACCTGGTCGACTTCGTGCGCTCGTTCGCGTCCGGCTTCATCTTCACCACGGCGCTGCCGCCCGCTTTGGCGGCCGGCGCCACCGCCTCGATCCGGCATCTCAAGGCAAGCCAGGCCGAGCGGCAGATGCATCAGGCGAATGTCGCCAGGGTCCGCGCCGCGCTCGACGCGCGCGGCATCCCGCACATGGCGAACCCGAGCCACATCGTTCCGGTGCTGGTCGGCGACGCCAGGAAGTGCAAGTGGATCTCCGACATCCTGCTCGACAATTACGGGATCTACGTCCAGCCGATCAACTATCCGACGGTTCCGGTGAAGACCGAGCGGCTGCGGATCACGCCGACGCCGCTGCACACCCAGGCCGACATCGACCATCTCACCGCAGCGCTCTGCGACCTCTGGTCCCAATGCGCCCTCGCAAGGGCGGTGGCGTAAGAGACGCCTATTCGGCGGGTTGCGTTTCGGGAGTCGGTTCCGTGAGGATCGGCTTTTCGATCTTGCGGTCGACGAGCCAATCCGTGACGCCCGCCGACAGCCAGATGCAGAACAGCGTGATCCAGGCTGTCAGGGCGAAGACGGACGCGCCGGTGACGCCCGCGCCGACGGCGCAGCCGCCTGCCAGCATGCCGCCAAAGCCCATAAGCGACGCACCGACCAGATAGCGGCGCATCGACTTGCCATCGTGGAAGCCCTGCAATTGCAGTTGCCCGCTCGCCCACGCGGCGGCGAAGGCGCCGAGGAAGACACCGGGCACAAGGCCGACATCGAAGTCGAGCATCGAGCCGGGAGGCGTCAGGAACAGCATCAGCGTATCGGCTGACGGTCCCGTGAAGGTCAGCGCCTCGATCTTCACCGGTTCGAAGGCGATGCCGCTCATCGTCGCGGTGAAAAGCCATGCGGCAGGCACCATCAGGCCGACACCGAACGCGGCGATCGAGCGCCAGGCGTCGACCCGCTGCCGGGTAGCCGTGATGACCGCGAGAACGGCCGCGATGAAAGCCGCCGTCATGGCCTGAATCGTGTTGAGGCCGGTCATGGCGAGAAGGTCGTTGCCGCCGGTCGCGACGGTTGTCAGCGGCTGCGCCAGAGCCTCGCGCAAAGGCGACAGGAAACCTCGCAGGCTAGCCTGGGCGACGACGGCGAATACCAGGCCGGACAGGAGCGCGCGCAGATTGCCGGTGGCCGAAAGTACCAGCAGGCGGCTGGCGCATCCGCGCGCCAGAACCATGCCCGCGCCGAACATCAAACCGCCCAGCGCTGCGCCGGACAGGCTCTGCGGGGAGGCAATCTGCCGCGCCTCGCTGGTTGCCAGGAGACCGAGCGCCGAGAGAGCTTGCGTGCCGAACACGGCGGCCGTGAACACGATCAGCCAGACCGAGGTCTTCTCGCCGATGCGGCCGCGCGAGAACTCCACTGTGGCAGCGCGCAGGCAGAAGCGGCTCTGCTGGGCGAAAGCGCCGAAAAACGCACCGATGACTGCGCCGCCGATCGTCAGCGCCCAGTTCTCGCCGACCTTGTCGACAACAGCAATCAGAATGGATTCCAGCGTGTCCATACGTAAACCTTCCCCGAAACAGTTGGCCGAGACTCGGGGCTTTGACGTTGACCTCGATCAAGATGACACGCATATATTCAAAAGCGGATATGTTTTATCGTGGAGGAGACAAACGATGGCACTGAAGACGATGACGCGCCGCGAGGCGCTGGCGCTGCTTGGGGTAACCGGCGCGCTGCCGTTCGTGCCGGGTATTGCCGGCCGGGCAGTCGCAGATATTGCGCTCGGCTCGAAGACGATCACGACCGTCAGCGACGGAAATCTCGTGCTGCCGCTAGATTTCGTCTTTCCCGACGCGCCGCAGGACGAACTCGTCGCGCTGCTGCAGGCAGCAGGGCACCGGACCGACGCGCTGGAGCCGGATTGCAACGTGACGGTGCTGAAGGACGGCGATCGCGTCGTGATGTTCGATGTCGGCTCGGGATCCAACTTCATGCCGACCGCCGGCAAGCTGCTCGACAATATCGACGCGGCAGGGATTGGGCCGGACGACGTCACCGACGTCGTCTTCACCCACGCGCATCCGGATCACATTTGGGGCCTGCTCGACGAGTTCGACGAGTTCATCTTCCCGAACGCGAATTTCTACATCAACCAGGTCGAATGGGACTACTGGCGCGCCGACGACACGCTGGACAAGATGCCGGAGGCACGCAAGACCTTCGTCGTCGGGGCGCAAAGCCGGCTGGCGGCGTTGGAGGACGTGATCAACCTGTTCAGCTACGGCGACGAGGTGCTGCCGGGGATCGAGGCCGTCGACACGCGCGGCCATACGCCGGGACACACCTCATTCGCGGTCCATGACGGCAGCGACAACGTGATGGTAATCGGCGACGCGGCGACCAGCGAAGTCATCTCCTTTGCGCATCCCGAATGGCCTTCCGGTTCCGACCAGGACATCGAAACAGGTATCGCGGCGCGCACGAAGCTGCTTGACCGGCTGGCGCAGGAGCAGACGCGTTTCGTTGGCTTCCACCTTTCCGGCGGCGGCATCGGCCGCGTCGAGAAGGACGGGACCGCTTATCGCTTCGTCGCGGAGTAGGGGAGCCTATTCCGCCGGCTGGCTGCCGGGGCCGTGGCGTCGCATGAAGCCGAAGGCCGAGCCCTCGAGCAGATAGGCGACGCCGATCCGGGCGCCGAAGGCGATCGAGAGCATGGCGATCGGCGTCGACACCGCCATCAGCGAGGCGGCGCTGACGCCCTGTCCGATCGTGCAGCCGAGCGCGAATACGCCCCCGGTTCCCATCAGGAACGCGCCGAGCAGGTGGCGGCTCAACTCGCGCGCATCGTCGCAGGCTTCCCAGCGCATGTCATGCGATCGCCAGGCGGACAGGGTCGCGCCGACAAGCACGCCGCCGACAAGGCCGACGCCGTAATCGGGTATGGCGCCGGTCACGGTGATGATCTGCAGAATGGCGTCGCCGAGCGGCATGACGAAGGAGCCGGCCTCGATCTGGACTGGTTCGAACAGGCGGTCCGACAGCGTTGACGTCACGACCCAGCCGCCGGAAATGCCCGCGCCGATGACGGCGCCGGAGATCATTTTCTCATGATTACGCCGGAAGGCGCGGTCACGGAAGATCCAGAAGAAAAGCCCGGCGGCGATCGCGAGAGCGAGCGGATAGGTGAGGTCCAGGCCGGTCAGGTTCGACAGGATGGCGCCGAACGACTGTCCGCCGAAACGATCGAAATCGATGGATAGCGGATCGAACAGGGCGACGCGGGCGTGGCCGGTCAGGCCGCGCTGTGCGGCGAGCGCGGCGAGCGCGATGCCGGTCAACACGACGAGGGCGCGCATGTTGCCGCCGCCGAGGCGGATGATGGCGCCAAACCCGCAGGTACCGACCAGCGCCATTCCGACGCCAAACATGAT
>JBAQHA010000797.1:0-2910 GCA_049288075.1 Oricola sp. | reverse complement strand
GTTCTCGACGACGAAACTTTCCGGCGCGGCCACGTCAATCCCGAGGAAGGCGGCCCGAAGGGACTGGACGTGGATGCGAGCGGCACGGTGATGGCCCTCACCTGCGAGGAGCAGGCGCTGGCGTTTTTCCATCTGCCGGAATTCTTCGCCTGATCCCGAGTTCCGCAACACAATCGCCGCGATTGAGCGGGATCAATTGCTTTCCGCGGAAATTCTGCGAGTGAATGCTCGACGGATCAAAAAAGGAGGCCGGCATGGCTGATACGAAACTGAAAAAGGATGGCTGGCTGGTGGTTGCCGACGGCGAGAAGGCGCTGTTCCTGCGCAACGAAGGCGACGAGATCAATCCGAACCTCAAGGTCTTCCGTGAACTCGAACACGAGAACCCGCCGACCCACGACCAGGGAACGGACCAGCCGGGCCGGTTCACCGACGGCTCAGGGCCGCACCGCAGCGCCGTCGAGGAGACCGACTGGCATCGCGTCGAGAAACAGCGTTTCGCCGCCGAGATCGCCGAGCGCCTGCACAGGCAGGCGTCGAAAGGCGCCTATTCGGAACTCGTTATCGTCGCCCCGCCTCAGATTCTCGGCGACATGCGCAAGGCGCTGAACAAGGACGTGCAGGACCGCATCGTGGCCGAGATCGCCAAGGACCTGACCAAGCATCCGGTTCACGAGATCGAGAAGCTGGTTCTCGGCTGATCTTCGGGCAAAGTCTGGTCATGAGCCGCAATCGCCTGTTCTGGCTCGTCGTCGCGCTCACGCTCGCCGACTATTTCGTCATGATCTTCTGGTCGATCCCGCGCCTGACCGCTGACGCCGGGGGGCTCGCTGTCTTCGACATGCGCCCCGGCGGCTACTCCTTCGAGGAAGCGAAAGCCTTCCTTGCCGCGCTTTCCGCGGAGGGAGCTGCATTCTACGCCAACGTCCAGCACAGGCTCGACGCCGCCTATCCGGCTCTGCTGGCGCTGACGCTCGGCTGGTCGATCCTGCGTCTCGCGCCCGAGCGCTGGGGCCTGTGGCGCTGGCTGCTTGCCGCGACCGCGATACCCGGCATGGTCTTCGACTATTGGGAGAATTTCGGCGTCACCGGCATGCTTGAGGCCGGCTCCGACGGCATCACGCCGCAGACGGTCGCCGCCGCCAGCCTGCATTCGCAACTCAAGGCCGGCGCCTCGACGGTGGCGATGACGATCCTGCTGGTTCTCCTCGTCACATGGGGCTTTCGGCGGCTTCGCGGACATACGGCGCGTTAGCAGCGCCGGCCGGATCCATTTCCCGACCGTCCGAAAATGCATGGCAGCCCACCGCCTCCCGCAATTGTTGCGCTGCAGCAGAATCCTTATCTTCAGCGATATCGACATCTAACGGAGCCGAAAATGCCCGAGAATTCCCAATCCCTTCTGTCTTCGTTCGGTCGCACCCTGCGTGGGGTCGCGACGATGATTTCCGTGGCCCGTGAAATGCAGGGCATTTACGCCACACCGGAATCGGTTTTCCGTGCCCGCGGAACGACCCGTGACGCCGCGGTTCGCGCCGCGATGAAGCGCATCTGAGCGCTTCGCGTTTCATCCGCATGCGCAAAGGCCGGAAATTCCGCGTCATTTCCGCTTTCGGGCGCTGGCGTATCGCCGAAAATCCGATGTAATATCGCGGCCATGCCGACCGCTTCTTCCGTCACCCGACACTTCCACGAGACAGCCGGAACCATCACGCTGGACGAGACCGCACGTCATCGCCGCCGCGTGAGGATGGTCTCCGACAACGGCATCGAATTCCTGCTCGATCTCGCCGAGGCCCGCCTGTTGCGCCATGGCGACGGGCTGCTGTTGGACGATGGACGGATTATCGAGGTGCGCGCCGCGCCGGAACAATTGCTGGACGTACGCGGCCGCGACACGCGCCATCTGCTGTCGCTTGCCTGGCAGATCGGCAACCGCCACCTCGCCGCCCAGATCCTGCCCGACCGCATCCTGATCCGCCGCGACCACGTCATCCGCGACATGCTCCGGGGCCTCGGCGCGACTGTCGCCGATATCGACGCGCCCTTCGATCCGGAAGGCGGCGCCTATGGCGACGCCCACGCCGATCATCATGGCCACGATTATCACCACGGCCATCATGATCACTAGACGCGCCGGCTTCCGGCAGGGTGCGCGATGAACGCCATCCCGAAATACACCTATCTCCTGCTCGGCGCGGCCATTCTTGCCGAAGTCGTCGCGACGACGGCGCTCGCGCGCACCGAGAGCTTCACCCGACTCGTCCCGAGCATCATCACCATCGCCGGCTACGCACTGGCGTTCTGGCTGCTCTCCTACCCTGTACGCGTCATGCCGACCGGCATCGTCTACGCGATCTGGTCCGGCGCCGGCATCGTGCTGGTGACCGGCGCGACTTGGGCTTTCTTTGGCCAGAGGCTCGACCTGCCGGCAATCGTCGGCATGGCGCTGATCATCGCGGGCGTCGTCATCGTGAACGTCTTTTCGAAGACCGTGGTGCACTGACGGAACAGCGGGCGATGGCGAGATGAACGGATCGACCAGCCTCCTGCGCCTGATGTCCTGGCTCTCGCCGGTCTTCCCGACTGGCGGCTATGCCTATTCCGCGGCGCTCGAACAGGCCGTCGCCGATGGCACGGTCTCCGGCACGGATGAACTGAAGGCGTGGATCGAAGCACTCCTCACGCGCGGCCCGCAATGGAACGACGCGGTCTTCTTCGCCGCCGCCTGGAATGCGGCTGAGGGTTCTGGTGATGTGGCGGAGATCGCCGAACTCGCCCGCGCCTCGGCCTCCTCCTTCGAGCGCCATCGCGAGACGGTTGACCAGGGCGCCGGTTTCCTCGATGCGGCCGCCAACTGGTTCGAAGACGGCGCGCTGCCGCCGCGCGGCACGCCGCTCTGCGTAGCCG
>JBAQHA010000796.1:0-2238 GCA_049288075.1 Oricola sp. | reverse complement strand
GCGCCGGCATGTGGCTCGCCTCCGCGATCGGCCTCGCCGCGGGGCTGGGCCTTTTCGCCGTCGCCGGGCTCGCCGCCCTGCTCGGCTTCTGCGTCCTCGCGCTGATCCGCCGCGTCGAGACGCGACTCGACCTGAAAGACCGCAGTAGCAAGGACCCCGGGTAGCCCGGCGCTCGTTCCCCGGAATTGCGACCCTCCCTATCGCCAGATTGCCGCCGATCCCGAAACTTGATATGAGCGCGCCATGATGGAACCCGCCGCACAAATCGATCGCAAGGGCTTCGTGCTGCAGGACCGCAAGCGCCTGCCGGGGCGCTTCTTCGCGCGCATCGCCATGGCGCAGCTTTCCCGGCGCGCCTGACCCGCGCCGCCGCCGGCCGCGCCGGCATTTCGCCTTTCACGCATTCGCCTATGGACACCACGACTATGACCGCACCGCGCACCCTTTACGACAAGATCTGGGACGACCACCTGGTCGACACCGACAAGGACGGCACCTCGCTGCTCTATATCGACCGCCACCTCGTCCACGAGGTCACCTCGCCCCAGGCCTTCGAGGGCCTGCGCATGGCGCATCGTCAGGTGCATGCGCCCGAAAAGACCCTCGCCGTCGTCGACCACAACGTGCCGACCACGCCGGACCGCCATCAGGGCATCAAGAACGAGGAAAGCCGCATCCAGGTCGAGGCGCTGGCGAAGAACGCCGCCGATTTCGGCATCGAGTATTATTCCGAGAACGACATCCGCCAGGGCATCGTCCACATCGTCGGCCCGGAACAGGGCTTCACCCTGCCGGGCATGACCATCGTCTGCGGCGACAGCCACACCTCGACGCATGGAGCTTTCGGGGCGCTGGCGCACGGTATCGGCACCTCGGAGGTCGAGCACGTCCTCGCCACCCAGACGCTGATCCAGAAGAAGGCGAAGAACATGCTCGTCCGCGTCGACGGCAAGCTCCCGGACCACGTCACGGCGAAGGACATCATCCTTTCCATCATCGGCCATATCGGCACGGCCGGCGGCACCGGCTACGTCATCGAATTCGCCGGCGAGGCAATCCGCGCCCTGTCGATGGAAGGCCGCATGACCGTCTGCAACATGACCATCGAGGGCGGCGCCCGCGCCGGCCTGATCGCGCCGGACGAGACCACCTTCGAATATATCAAGGACAAGCCGCGCGCGCCGAAGGGCAAGGCGTGGGACATGGCGATGGAGTACTGGAAGACGCTGAAGACCGACGAGGGCGCGCATTTCGACAAGGTGGTCACGCTCGACGCCGCCAACCTGCCGCCGATAGTCACCTGGGGCTCCTCGCCCGAGGACGTCGTGTCCGTCGAAGGCGTCGTTCCGAACCCGGACGAGATCGAGGACGCCAACAAGCGCACCTCCAAGTGGCGCGCGCTCGACTATATGGGTCTCGAGCCGGGCACGAAGATCACCGACATCGCCATCGACCGCGTCTTCATCGGCTCCTGCACCAACGGCCGCATCGAGGATCTGCGCGAAGTGGCGAAGGTCGTCGAGGGCAAGACCGTCGCGCCGAGCGTCAGCGCGATGATCGTGCCGGGCTCGGGTCTCGTGAAGGAGCAGGCCGAGAAGGAAGGCCTCGACAAGGTCTTCATCGAGGCGGGCTTCGAGTGGCGCGAGCCGGGCTGCTCCATGTGCCTCGCCATGAACGACGACCGCCTGAAGCCGGGCGAGCGCTGCGCCTCGACCTCGAACCGCAATTTCGAGGGCCGCCAGGGCTTCAAGGGCCGCACGCATCTCGTTTCGCCGGCCATGGCCGCGGCCGCCGCGATCGCCGGTCATTTCGTCGACATTCGCGACTGGAAGTAACCCGGCCGAACGCCGCTGATTCTCAAATGCCCGGCCTGCGCCGGGCATTTTTCTTTTCGCGCGTCGGCGGCGGTAAGGGAATTTTCCGCAATTGAGCTTTTCCGGATGAAGCGGAAACCGGTTCGCCGTCCGGAAACGCGACAGGACAGGGACTTGGACGCGTTCGCCGTTTCCGTCGAACGGTGAACGAGTCCAGGCGCGTCGATCTCGTCCAGCGCCATGAGCAGCTCCGGCGCTTGCCCCCGCGGCCATGCGTAGGCGGCGTCGAAAGGCGCCGTTCGCCGCACGCGGCGGCGATGCGCGCGGCCGGAATTAACCTCACATCAAGCCGGATACGTTAGTCTTTTCCCGCTGGGTCCCGGTTTCGCGCCGGGCGGAAATTGCGGGTGGGGCGGTGCAAGGA
>JBAQHA010000795.1:0-10131 GCA_049288075.1 Oricola sp. | reverse complement strand
GCTTCTTGCCGCTGCGGTCGTAGCTTTCGTCACGGTCCTCGCCGGCCTCGCGTTCGGGCTGCGCTTCCATTTCGGCTTCTTCGCCGTCGTCCTCGCGGTCCTTGCCGCCGCGCCGCCGCCGGCGGCGACGCTTCTTGCTGCGGTCGTCGCCACGTTCCTCGCCGTCGCTTTGCGTGGCGGCGCCTTCGACTTCCTGTTCTTCCTCCGCGTCCTCGACGATGTCGAGGTCTGCCTCGTCCTCGAGGTCGCTATAGTCCGGACGAACCGGCTGGACGCGCGGCAGGTCGGAGACCTCGCCCTTGTCGATGGCGAACATCTCGGTGCCGATCGTCGGATCGGCGAGGATCGCGATATGCAGGCCGAAACGGCCTTCCATGTCGGTCAGCGTGTCGCGCTTGTGGTTGAGGATGTAGAGCGCCGTGTCGGAGTTGGTGCGCACGGTCACGTGGTGCTGGCCCGAGCGCATCAGGTAGTCTTCCAGCGAACGGATGACGTGCAACGCCACCGACTGCTGCGAACGCACATGGCCGGTGCCGCCGCAATGCGGGCAGGGCTGCATCGTGCTTTCCAGCACGCTGGACCGCATCCGCTGGCGGCTCATTTCCATGAGGCCGAAATGCGAGATCCGCCCGACCTGGATGCGCGCCCGGTCGTCTTTCAGGCAATCCTTGAGCTTCTTCTCGACCGCGCGGTTGTTGCGGTTCTCCTCCATGTCGATGAAGTCGATGACGATCAGGCCCGCGAGGTCGCGCAGGCGAAGCTGGCGCGCCACTTCCTCGGCCGCCTCGAGGTTGGTCTGAAGCGCCGTGTCCTCGATCGAGTGCTCGCGCGTCGACTTGCCGGAGTTGACGTCGATGGCGACCAGCGCCTCGGTCTGATTGATGATGATGTAGCCGCCCGACCGGAGACGGACGCTCGGCTGGATCAGCCCGTCGAGCTGCGCCTCCATGCCCGTCTTGGCGAAGATCGGCTGCGACTCGCGCCACGGCTGCACCATCTTGGCGTGGCTCGGCATCAGCATCCGCATGAAGTCTTTCGCTTCGCGGTAGCCTTCCTCGCCGGCGACGAGAATCTCGCTGATGTCCTTGTTGTACAGATCGCGGATAGACCGTTTGATCAGGCTGCCTTCCTCGTAGACCAGCGTCGGCGCGGTCGAGGCGAGCGTCAGTTCGCGAACGCTGTCCCACATGCGCATCAGGTATTCGTAGTCGCGCTTGACCTCGGGCTTGGTGCGGTTCGCGCCGGCGGTGCGCAGGATCACGCCCATGCCTTTCGGCACGTCGAGATCCTTGACGACATCCTTCAGCCGCTTGCGGTCGGTGGCGCTCGTGATCTTGCGCGAAATGCCGCCGCCGCGCGCCGTGTTCGGCATCAGCACCGAATAGCGGCCGGCGAGCGACAGATAGGTGGTCAGGGCCGCGCCCTTGTTGCCGCGTTCTTCCTTGACGACCTGCACCAGGATGATCTGGCGGCGCTTGATGACTTCCTGGATCTTGTATTGGCGGCGCATCACGCGCTGGCGCGGCCGCGCCTCTTCCATGGCGTCCTCGGAGCCGACGGTGTCGATCTCCTCTTCCTCGTCGCCGTCGAAATCGTCGTCGTTGTCGTCATCGCCATTGTCGTTGGCCTGGCGTCCGCGGCCGTTCTTGCCCCGGCGCCGGCCGCGTCCGCGCGGACGGCGGCTTTCGCCTTCATCGTCGTCGTCGCCGCTGGAGGCCTCGGCTGCATCGTCTTCCTCGTCCTCGTCGCGGGCGTCCTCGGACACGACGTTGCCGTCGTCCTGCGCGCGGGCCGCCATCGTCGAGGGCGCGCTGTCCTCGTCCGTGGAAGCATCCCAGTCGGCAAGTATCTCGTCCATGGCGACCGGTTCGGCGTCCGGCAGCGAGCCGCCTGCCTGGACTTCGCCCTGGTCCTCGCGCTTGTCGTTTCCGTTGCGGCTCTTGCGTCCGCCGCGCCTGCGGCGCGACTTGCGATTTTCGCCCGCGTCCTGTTCCTCGTCTTCCTGTTCGGCGAAGCGCGCTTCCTCGGCGAGCAGCGCCTGACGGTCAGCGAGGGGGATCTGGTAGTAGTCGGGATGGATTTCCGAGAAGGCCAGGAAGCCGTGGCGGTTTCCGCCATAATCCACGAATGCCGCTTGAAGCGACGGTTCCACCCGCGTCACTTTCGCGAGATAGATATTTCCGCGGATCTGTTTCTTGTGTTCTGATTCGAAATCGAAGTCTTCGAGTCGGCTACCTTTGACGACTACGACGCGGGTTTCCTCCCGGTGGGAGGCATCGATAAGCATTTTGTTTGTCATTGATTCTGGTTCCGGCAGCCGCGCATTCATCCGGAGGTTGCATCCGGGTGCGCATCATCCGCCGCCTGGCGGTCGGAGTTCTGCTGCTCATTGAAAGTTCTGTCGGCGCAATGGCCGCCGGGGCAAGAAAGGGGGTTTCTTGCTTCTGCCGTGTCTCAGCGTCTGGTCTGCTCGAAAAAAACGCCATGAATTGGCCAACAAAACGACTTCATTAGGGCTCCCCAACGGAAGCCGGCTCAGTTTGCTCTTTGTTCAAGAGCTGGGTTCGCATTCATGGAACCCGGTGGAGTATGCCGCCAGCTTACAACCGAACTGGCAGGCGAAACCTTCTAAACAGACAGGGCGCGGATCGACGCGCCTCTGCATTGTCAATTTAGGATTTTGGACCCTGTGCTGCAAGCGTTTTAATTTTAAGGCATTTGTATGTCTTTGTATGTCAGGGCCGAAATGGCTTGACATCGGGGCCTACGCGAAAGAACCCGTTAACCATGATGCAATATTCGAACGGTCATGGCTGCGAAACGGAGACGATTGCGGTTCGACCGGAAAGTGGACATGCTTCGCGTCAATTCGGGTGAACACGGACGGGGTGAGATGCGCCTGGCGGGCCTGTTTCTGACAGCGATGCTGCTGTTTGTCTCTTCGCTCGCGGCAATCGCCGCGCCGGCGCCGGTTGCCCTCGACTTGCGGATCGCGGGTGACGATTCGGTGACGCGAATCGTCGTCGAGTTCGACAAGCCCGTCGAGGTGACGCATCAGCTCCTCGACCGGCCTTGGCGGCTGGTGCTCGATTTCAACAAGATCGCCTACGGTTTTTCCGCCGATGCCGTCGGCGACACGGGCCTGGTTTCCGGCCTGCGCTATGGCGACATGGGCGGCAACCATTCGCGCGTCATCTTCCAGACACGCAAACCCTTCAGGATCAGCAATATCGGTTCGCGCCCGGACGCCGAGAGCGGGCGTTACAACCTCGTCATCGATCTGGAAGCCACCGATCAGGCCGGTTTCGCCGAGGCGCTCGACCGTTCGATCATGACCAGCGCCGTCGTCAACACGGCGCAGAAGCAGGATCGTCTCGGCGCGGCGCGCGAGAAGAACAAGCTCTTCACCATCGTCATCGACCCCGGCCACGGCGGCATCGACGACGGCGCCAAGGGCGTCGACGGCACCCGCGAGAAGGATGTGACGCTCGCCTTCGCCAGGACGCTGCGCGACGCGCTGCTGCGCTATTCCGGCGCGCAGGTCTATCTGACGCGCGAGGACGACACCTTCATCGCGCTCGCCGACCGCACCGGTTTCGCGCGCCAGCACGAGGCGGACCTGTTCATTTCCGTTCACGCCGATTTCCTGCGCCAGCACGCCGTGCGCGGCGCGACGGTCTACACGATCTCCGAAAAGGCGTCGGACGAGGTCGCCGCGTCCGTGGCCGAGAACGAAAACCTTGCCGATGCGGTCGCCGGCGTCGAACTGCCCCAGGACGAGAGCGACGTCTCCGACATCCTCGTCGATCTGGCGCGTCGCGAGACGCTCGGCTTCTCCGTCCAGTTCGCCCGTCTCGCCATTTCGGACATGAAGGGCTTCGCCCGCCTGATCAAGAACCCGCACCGTTTCGCCGGCTTCCGCGTCCTCAAGGCGCCGGACGTGCCGTCGGTGCTGATAGAGATCGGCTACCTGTCCAACCCGGACGACGAGAAGCTGATGAACCAGGAGGATTGGCGGCGCGGTCTTGCGGATCGGATCGCCGACGCGATCGAAAAATTCGCCGCCCTGTCTTCGAGGCATCTTGAAGTGAAGGCCTCGGCGGAATAGGCCGCATTTCCGGCTTGGCTTGTTGCCGAAAGGGCACGATTTTTTGACGGTCGTGCCACGGTGCGGTCGAAATTCGGATTAATGGCTGGTTTCAAGCGCGCGGCGACTCTTGTAGTTTTTTCCCGCGAAGCGCCGCACCGCATGTGAAAGATACGATATGCTTCGGTTGATTGGATATTTCTTCGGAATCGGCACGGTCATGTTCCTGCTCGTGGCCGGCGGCGTCATCGTCTATGTCGGCGGCGTCACGAAGGATCTGCCCGACTACGAGGTGCTGGCGCGCTACGAGCCGCCGGTGATGACGCGCATCCATTCCGCCGACGGCCAGCTGATGGGCGAATTCGCCCGCGAGCGCCGGCTCTATATCCCGATCCAGGCCGTGCCGGACCGCGTCAAGGCGGCCTTCCTGTCTGCCGAGGACAAGAACTTCTACAACCACCCCGGCGTCGATTTCGTCGCTTTGGCGCGCGCTGTCGTCACCAATCTGGAGAATTTCCAGTCCGGCCGCCGCATGGTCGGCGCCTCGACGATCACCCAGCAGGTCGCCAAGAACTTCCTGCTGTCGAACGACCGCACCATCGACCGCAAGATTCGCGAGGCGGTGCTGTCGTTCCGCATCGAGCAGGCCTATTCCAAGGACCGTATCCTCGAACTCTATCTCAACGAGATATTCTTCGGCTCCGGCGCCTACGGCCTCGCGGGCGCGGCGTTGACCTATTTTGGCAAGTCCGTCAACGAGTTGAACCTGCAGGAAGCCGCCTATCTCGCCGCGCTGCCGAAGGCGCCGTCGAACTACCAGCCCTTCGAGCACACGCAAGCCGCCACCGAGCGCCGCAACTGGATCATCGACCGGATGGTCGAGAACGGCTACGTGACCGCCGAGGAGGCGCGCGTCGCCAAGGAACAGCCGCTCGGCGTCAACTTCCGCCGCTCCGGCGACTATGTTTTCGCGTCCGAATATTTCAACGAGGAAGTCCGCAAGCAGATCATCGACCGCTACGGCAACGACGCGCTTTACGAGGGCGGCCTGTCGGTGCGCACCACCCTCGATCCGCATCTCCAGGTGCTGGCGCGCAAGGCGCTGCAGGACGGCCTGATCAAGTTCGACCGCGAGCATGACGGTTATCGCGGGCCGGTCGCGAAGATCGACGTGTCGGGAGACTGGGGCGTGCCGCTCGCCGCCGTCGACAACATGAAGGACGTTCCGGAATGGCAACTCGCCGCGGTCCTGTCCGTGGGCGAGGACGGCGCGGAGCTCGGCCTGCGTCCCGATCGCGAGATCTCCGGGGAAGTCGCGCCTGAGCGCGAGACGATTCGGCTTGCCGCGTCGGGTCTCGACTGGATCAAGACCACGAACATCGACGGCAACAGGGTCAAGGTCAAAGGCATTGCCGACGTCCTGTCTGCCGGCGACGTCGTCTATGTCGAGAAGGGGGACGACGGCTGGACGCTGGAGCAGGTGCCCGAGGTTTCCGGCGCCCTGATCTCGATGGACCCGAACACCGGCCGCGTGCTGGCCATGGTCGGCGGTTTCTCCTACTCGCTGTCGCAGTTCAACCGCGCCACCCAGGCGATGCGCCAGCCGGGCTCGGCCTTCAAGCCCTTCGTCTACGCCGCCGCGCTCGACAACGGCTACACGCCGGCCTCGGTGGTCATGGACGCGCCGATCCAGTTCGTCTCCGGCGGTCAGGTGTGGGAACCGCAGAACTATGGCGGCGGCCATGCCGGCCCGTCGACCCTGCGCCTCGGCATCGAACGCTCGCGCAACCTGATGACGGTTCGTCTCGCCAACGACATGGGCATGCAACTCGTCGCCGAATATGCCGAGCGCTTCGGCATCTACGACCACATGTCGCCGCTGCTCGCCATGGCGCTGGGCTCCGGAGAGACCACGGCGGCGCGCCTCGTCTCGGCCTATTCGGTGATCGCCAATGGCGGCCGGTCGATCGAGCCGTCCTTCATCGACCGCATCCAGGACCGCTACGGCCGCACGATCTACAAGCACGACCAGCGAATCTGCGAGGGCTGCAACGCCTCGCAATGGGTCGGCCAGGACGAACCCGAGCTGGTCGACAATCGCGAGCAGGTGCTCGATCCGATGACCGCCTACCAAATCACCTCGATGATGGAGGGCGTCGTCCAGCGCGGCACGGCGACGGTCATGCGCGATCTCAACCGCCCGCTCGCCGGCAAGACCGGAACGACCAACGACGAGAAGGATGCCTGGTTCGTCGGCTTCACGCCCAATGTGGTGACCGGCGTCTATATCGGCTACGACACGCCGCGTCCGATGGGACATGGCGCGACCGGCGGCACGCTCGCCGCGCCGGTGGTCAAGGCGTTCTACAGCGACGCGCTGAAGGATGCGCCGATCGCCGACTTCCGCCTGCCGGAGGGCATGACCGTGGTCGAGATCGACCGCAAGACCGGCATGCGCTCGCAAGGCGGCGCGGACACGATCCTCGAGGCCTTCAAGCCCGGAACCGGGCCCGCCGATTCCTACCAGGTCATCGGCCTGGAGACGGTCGCGGTGCAGGCCGAGGAGGCGCGCAGGATTTCGCCCGCCGCCTCGGATGCCATCCAGAACGGCACGCCGGGCCTGTTCTGACCCGGCGGACTTTACAGGACGGCGCCGGGTGCCTAAAAACCGGCGCCTGAACACCGTTTCACGCGAATCCGAAGGACAGAAGAATGCGCGCCGAAACCGCGACGCTCGTCGATGACATCAAGCAGGCCGTCGGCCTGCTGAGGAGGCATCTTTGACTGGGATCAGTCCCTCAAACGCCTCGAATACCTGAATTCCCGCGCCGAAGACCCCACGCTCTGGAACAATGCCGAAGAGGCGCAGAAGCTCATGCAGGAGCGTCAGCGAATCGACGAGATGGTGACCGCCATCCGCGGCTACGACCAGGCGCTGGAGGATAATGTCGAACTCATCGCCATGGGCGAGGAAGAGGGCGACGAGGCGACGATCGCCGAGGCCGAGCAGGCGATCCGCGACCTGCGCTCCGACATCGACAAGCGTTCCGTCGAGGCGCTGCTGTCGGGCGAGGCGGACGGCAACGACACCTATGTCGAAGTCCATTCCGGCGCCGGCGGCACCGAGAGCCAGGACTGGGCCTCGATGCTGCTGCGCATGTATGTCCGCTGGGCGGAACGGCGCGGCTTCAAGGTCGAGACCGTCGAATACCAGGCCGGCGAGGAGGCGGGCATCAAGTCCGCGACGATCCTCGTCAAGGGCCACAACGCCTATGGCTGGATGAAGACGGAATCGGGCGTCCACCGCCTCGTGCGCATCTCGCCCTACGACTCGAACGCCCGCCGCCACACCTCCTTCGCGTCCGCCTGGGTCTATCCGGTGATCGACGACTCCATCGACATCCAGGTCAACGAGAGCGACTGCCGCATCGACACCTACCGCGCGTCGGGCGCCGGCGGCCAGCACGTCAACACGACCGACTCCGCCGTGCGCATCACCCACATTCCGTCGGGCATCGTCGTGCAGTGCCAGGCCGAGCGCTCGCAGCACAAGAACCGGGCCCGCGCCTGGGACATGCTGCGCGCCCGTCTTTACGAGGAGGAACTGAAGCGCCGCGAGGCCGAGGCCAACGCGACCGAGGCGACCAAGACCGAGATCGGCTGGGGCCACCAGATCCGCTCCTACGTCTTGCAGCCCTACCAGATGGTCAAGGACCTGCGCACCGGCGTCGAATCGCCGTCTCCCGGCGACGTCCTCGATGGCGATCTCGACGAGTTCATGGAAGCCGCGCTCGCCCACCGCATCGAGGGCAGCGACGCCATCGAAGTCGCGGACGTGGACTGATACAGGTCGAATAGCTAATCTGGATTAGCTCAATTAATCTGGATCAGTCGTTTGATCCGGATTGGGCCTGCTAATCCTGATTGGCGCACTAATACAGGTCAATTTCCGACCCCGCGAGTGCGCGGCCATTTATCGGCCGCGAAGCACCGGGTCTGCCGGACTTCGCCTGCTCGTCAAGCCCCCGCGGGGAGGGTGGTAAGGGGAGGGCGTACTAATCTATATTAGTCCGACTAATCTGGATTAAGGTAGCTAATCCAGATCAATAGAACTAATCCAGATTGGCTTGACTAATCCAGATCAGCTAGTCGGCGCGGAGCCGCGCTCTCGCGCCATTCTGCCGATCAGCGCCGGCCATTCGCCGATCATCGCGGCGAAGGCGTCGTCTGACATCGCGGCGATATAGGCGTCGCCGGCCGGTCCCAGCGACTGGATGTCGTAGCCGACCGTTACCAGCGTCGATTGCGCGTCGCGGGCGCGGCATGAGACCGAGACAAATGCTGCGCGGCTGTCCGGCGTCAGCCGCAGGTAGCGCACCCGGTGCTCCTCGGGCCGCCATTCCAGGCAGGTCCACCACGTCCGCTCTGTGCCTTCGCCCGTGGCGAACAGCATGTCCTTTCCGGTCTTGCCGTCTTCGGGCGCGAAATAGTCCGGTCTCCATCCCGGCACCCAGTCTTCCTCGCCCTTTGGCGTGAACAGCGGGAACGCAGTTTCGAGCGGCCGACCGATGACGATCTCGTGTGAAAAGGCTCTCCTCATCGTTGCTCCGCCGCGTCCGTCAGGGCATGCGCGTCCTCCGCCGTCAACTTGCAGTCGTAGACCTCGCGCAGTTTGTCGATGACCGCGCGCGTTTCGGGAGCGAACGGCTGCTTGCCCTCGAAGGCATGCAGCACGATGCCCTCGATGAGGTCGCCGAGGCTCATGTCCTTGAATTCGGCCAGCCCCTTGAGGACCTTGAGGAGCGGCGTCGCGATGCGCACGCCCGTCTGGGTGCGTTCGATGGTTTTCTGCGTTGTCATGTTACCAAGGTAACATACTCGGCGTGGAACGCAACCAGCCTCCGTTGGCCGGGCTACCGTATCGGCACGTAGCGGGCCAGATCCTCCAGTTCGGCATTCGTCAGGCATTCGTTGTCGCTCGCGTCGAGCGCGCACATGCGCCGGGCCTGCGGCCGGAGATAGTAGTCGACGACGGCCTGCTGGAATTCCGCATCGCTGCGCTCCGCCAGCGGCGTCGCGGCCGAAACCGGGATCGGCAGTTTCAGGCGCAGCGTGTTCGGGTTCTGGTATGGCACCGCCGCGCGCAACTTGTCGGCGAGCCCGCGATACCACTCGTCCGGCGTCGTGACCTGTCCGCCGCTGCCGGCGCCCGGCCGCGGCGGCGCCAGTGTCAGGGTTCTCGCGCCCGATACGTCGAGCGTCAGGTGCAGCGTGTCGATCCCGCGCGGCAGTTCTCCTTGCGACAGCTCTTCCATCGCCGTGCGGAGGTTGCGTTGCAGCGACACCACGTCGTCCTGCAGTGTCTTCAGTTCCGCGGGTGCGAGTCCGGCCCGGGCGGAATACCCGGCCGGGTTCTCCAGGATTCCGTCGATCTCCTCGTGGAACGACGACAGGAACCAGTAGTAGTCCGCCACGATCTCCGCGTCCCCGTCGCCATCGGTCAGCCGGATCCGCTGCGGCCAGTCGGGCAGCCCGTCATAGGAGGCGACTTCCATCGTGTGGAATATCGGCGCCTCGGCGGCTTCCTGCGCGAATGTCTTGAGCTTCGTCGCGAGATCGTCTTGCGACAGCGGGATCGCGCCGCCGCTGCCGCCGATCTGGATGACGTTCATTGTCGTCTCGGTGTTCGAGGCGGCGTTCCTGTTCTCGGTCGACGCGTTCGCCGAAACGCTGACCGCGCCGTATTTCGCCTTCACCGCAGCCGACGCCTTGCTGGCGACAGAGCGGTCGCTCGTCTTGAAGGTGAAGGCCGCAAACAGCATCGCGCCGCTGCGCATCGAGGCGACATAGGAATCGCCGCAATAGCGCCGGAACAGCCGCGGGTCGCGACCGAGCAGTTCCATCGCCCAGGCCTTCAGCCCGACAGAGGCCTCGCTGCGCTTTTCCTGGGCCGGCGAAGCCGCTGCCGTCCCGTCTCGCCCGATCGCCGGATAGGCCCGCCGCGCCGGGTCCTGGGGACGCCGCGGTCCGGCGAACAGCACGCC
>JBAQHA010000794.1:0-7735 GCA_049288075.1 Oricola sp. | reverse complement strand
GCGTTGTATTCCTTGACTGTCAGCACGACGACGTAACGCTCGTTCTGGTTCACCTCGGTCACCGACACCTCCGTCCCGTCGAGCATGTAGTAACGCCGCGAGATGTCGAAGCCGTCGCCGCCTGCCGGCAGCGGTTGCTTCGGCGCGGCGACTGTGGTCACCGTCACGCTGACCGGGTTGTCGCCGCTGTTCGTCACCTTCAGCGGCTCGATTTCCAGTTGCGAACCATCGACGCGCTCGGCGAACGGTCCCGTATGGGAATCGCCGTTCACGTCGAGTTCGATGGTCTCGTCGCCCGCCGAAAGCGCGCGCGCGGCGAGCAGCATCCAGGCCTCTTCCTGCGTCGAGGTCCAGCGGGCGGATTTCCTGACACCAGAGACGTATTCGATCATGTCCTGCACCGACGAGATCGACGGCTTGGTCTCGGCTGCCAGCGCCAGCATCGCCGCGCCGTCACGCAGCCGCGTGCCGTAATCGTTGCGCCAGATCGATTGCGGAGTGGTGGCCTTCGCCAGTTCGAACGCCGAACCGAACGCACGTTCCGCGCCGATCTGATCGCCGTAGAGCGCGAGGCTCGCGCCGAGTTGCGCCCGCGACATCGGGCTGGTGAACTCGCCGATCTGGCTCTCGGCGTAGTAACGCAGGTCGGTCAGCGAGGCCCGCCGGTTGCGCGCCAGCACGTAGAGCGCATAGGCGATCTCGACATTCTTCGACGACAGGTCGCTTGAATAGGCGAGTGTGTTCTGAAGATTGTCGAGCGCCTGCATCATCGCCTGTTCCGGCACGTCGAAGCCCTGTTCGCGCGCCCGGGTCAGGAAGTCCGACACATAGGCGTCGAGCCAGGCGTCGCCGCCGCCGGGGCCCCACAATCCGAAGCTGCCGGCAGCGGACTGGTAGTTCAGCACCCGGTCGATGGCGTCCTGGATGCGCTCGTTCAGGTTCGGATCGTCGGGAAGACCCGCGTCCTTCGCCAGTTGCGAGACATAGAGCATCGGCAACGCCCGGCTCGTCGTCTGCTCGGCGCAGCCATAGGGATAGCGGTCGAGCGTCATCAGCAGTGAGGGAATGTCAAAGGCCGTATTGCGCGAGACTCCGACGGAGACGAACGCCCCGTCGAGTATGCTCGCCGAGAGCAGCCCGCCGTCGATCGTCACCGCGCCGCCATTGGCGGCCAGTGGCACCTCGATGCGCGTCGTCACCGGCAGCGTATCGGCGCGCACCGGCACGTAACGCACGGTCTCCAGCGTCATCCCGTTCTCGTGGGCCAGCCGCACGGTGACTGAGCCTGAGCCGATTTCCTCGGCCGTCAGTTGCAGCCGGATGGCCTTGCGCTCGCCGGCACCGAGACTGACGGTCTCCGCCTGTTCGCTCGCGGCAAGTTCCGGGGTCGTTTCGACCGTCAGATTGTAGTCACCGGCCGGTCCGTCGGTGTTCGCCAGTTCGAGCAGCATCTGCGCCGTGTCGCCGATCGCCATGAAGCGCGGTGCGCTCGCCATGATCACGACCGGATCGCGGATGATCAGATCCCGCGTCGCGTGGCCGACGCCGTCATGCGCCCAGGCGACCGCCATCAGCCGCGCCGTGCCGTTGAATTGCGGTACGTCGAAAGTGATCGTCGCCTTGCCGTCTTCGTCGAGCCGCACGATGCCCGAATAGAGCGCCAACAGCTTCTCGGTCGGCGGGCTGCCCTTCGACGAGGCCACAGGCCCATCGCCGCCGGTGCGCAACTTGCCCATCTCGCCCGCCGATCCGTCGATGAGCCGGCCGTAGAGGTCGCGCATTTCAAGGCCGAGCTGGCGCTGGCCGAAATACCAGTCGTCCGGCGCCGGCGGCACGTAGCGCGTCAGGTTGAGGATGCCGACATCGACCGCGGCAAGCGTCACATAAGCTTCCTCGCCAGCCTTCAGGCCGGCCACTGTTACGGGCACGGACAGGATCGAATTCGGCTGAATGCGATCAGGCACGTCGAGCGAAACGCCCAGTTTGCGCTCGCCCGGATCGACGCCGAGCCATTTGACGCCGATCGAACGCATCGGCATGCGCGATTCCTGGCTGTTGCCGGGCCGGAACAGCGTCGCTGTCACATAGGCGCCCGCGCCCCAGTCCGCGCTGACCGGAATGTCGACCGTAGTCCCGCCTTCCGGAAGCGACGCCGTGAAGGTGGCGAGCATGCGTTCAGACCCGATCGTGATCAGGGCCTCTCCGGCGAACCGCGGCGAGATTTTGAGCTGCGCCGTGTCGCCGGGCGTGTATTCGGCCTTGTCGAGCGCCAGTTCCAACCCGTCGGGCGTGTCGGTCGACGATGCGTCGACATAATAACCGGCGTCGAACTCGACGCTCGAGATCGGCCCGGTGTCGTCGGGCAAGTCGACGTCGAGACGGTACCGGCCCCAGTCGACAGGCGCCTCGATCGTCGCCTCCTTGTCGGCGGTCGCATCGATCGTGCCGGAGGCGACCTTGGTCGTCAGTTCTACCGGCTCGTATTTCCAGTAGGTCCCGTCGCGGTACCATTGATAATGCGTCTCGACGCGAACCAGCGTCCACATCAGCCCTTCCATGTCGGTGCGCTGACCGTCCGGATCGGCGGCGATCACCTTGAAGCTGGCCCTGCCCCCTTCGGGCACCTGGAAATCGGCGAAATCCGGCTTGATGCCAATCATGTCGCCGGTCGGTGCGATCTTGAGCGACAGCGAGCGCTCGACAGCGCGACCGCCATTCTCGCGCATCCTCACGGTCACGGCGCCCGTCAGCAGCCGGGTGGTGTCTGGCGCCTCGTCGAGGCCGACGTCGAACGTCGCCTTGCCGTCCTCGTCGAGCGCCGGCAGGCCGCCGAGCACCTCATTGCTTTCGACGTCCGAGACGTCCTCGTCGGTCAGGCCGAAGACATAGCCGGGAAACGCATCCCAGCTCTGCGTCGTCGCGATCGACAGGTCGCCTTCCAGCGTAAGGCCCGCCGCCGGCGCGCCGTAGAGGTAGCGGCCGTCCACCTGGATTTCCGTCGGTTCACCAATCACTATGCCGCCGCCGGTCAGGGTGAACTCGGTCCGATCGGGCACGAAGTCCTCGACCAGGAATATCTTTTCGGTCAGCGCCCCCTGCTTCGGGTCGGTGTAGATTCGCACCGTCCAGGCGCCGCGCTGGGCGTTTTCCTGCAGCGCGAGATCGACCGAATGGCCGCCGAGCGCCGCGCCGTCGGATACGATGCGGCGATCTTCCATCCCGTCAGGGCGCGTGAACACGAACACCATCGGAAGGTTCATCACGGCCCGTGCCGCGCTATCGCGCGCCAGTGCCTGCGCATGCACGGTCTCGCCGGCGCGATAGATGCCGCGCTCCGTCCAGGCCAAGACGTCGAGCGCTCCGGCCGCCGGACGGCCCGTCACGCCTCGGTCGGAAAGATCGAAGCCCGCACGCGTCAGATCGAGGAAGACGAAATCGTCATTATCCATCTCCGCCGTCAGCGCCGCCGGTTCCAATCCGCCCTCGCCGCGCGTCAGGCCGCGCTCGAACCGCGCCATGCCCTGCCCGTCGGTGACTGCTTCGCCGAGTACCTCGTTGTTGCGGGCGATCAGTACCAGCGACACATTGGCGAGCGGTGTAGCGGTGCCCAGCGAGCGCGCGAACACGGTCAGCCCGTCCTCGCCCGAAAAAGTCGTCAGGCCGATGTCCGAGACGACGAACCATTGCGTCTGCTGCGATTCCCAGGACTCGCTCTTGTCGCCGACCGGCTTTGCCGTCAGCACATAGACGCCGGGCTTGCGCGCCGGCACCGCGTCGTCGACCGGGAAGCTGGTCGTCACTTCCTCGTTCAGCACGTTCTGGATCGCCAGTTCGCCCTTCCACACCGGCTCGCCGATCTCGTCGCGGATGCGTTCCAGCGAATAGCCGTCAAGCTGCGCCATGAACTGTTCCTGGGTCAGCGTCTGCGCCAGCGACCGGTCGCCGATACGATAGAGCTCGATCAGCGCCTTGTCGGTGTTGACCGTGACGATCGGGATGCCGCGCCGCGCCGTGCCCGGAAGCACGAAATTGTCGCCGGTGAAGCGCAGGCTTTCCGACCGGTCGGGCACGAAGATGTTGAGCGCGGCCGGCTTTTCGAGCGTCTCGCCGATTGCCGACGGCATGCCTGCCCGCAGCGTCAGCCGGTAGCGGCCGCCATGCTTGAGACCATCGACGCAGATCTGGCGCGTGTCGACCACGAGCGACGGCGGCGGCACATCGTCGAGCGTGACGAAGGTGGCAAAGTCGACATCTGCGAGGTCTTCGGAGAACTGCACGCAGGCACGCGGCGTTTCCGCGTCGGCGTCGACCGTGTGTTCCAGCACCCGGAATCCGTAGCGCGAGCGGGCTTCCGCGAAGGACGCGCGCACATCGGCCGCATCGGCGAGTTCGAGACTGGCTTTGAACGCCTCGATCGTCGGGCGGCCGTCGCCGAGCTTGTCCAGCGCCTGACCCATCAGGTTGAGCGCCGTCGCCCGGTCGGTGACCGTGCGCGATTCCTGGTAGGCGAGGAACGCCGCCGAAATCGCCGTGGCGCGCAATCGGCTGGCCTCGTTCTGCGCCGGCGGGATGGTGAGCGCGGCGCGCGCGATTCCCGCCCAGAAGCTGCTCGTCTCCGGCGAAAGCGCGGCCGCGAGGCCGAATTCACGCAACGCGGCGCGAGCGTTGCCTGACCGTTCGGCGGCGATCGCGGCCGCGCTGATCGCGGAAACGCTTTCCTTCAGGTCGGCCGGAACGGCGGAAATAATGTCCGTGCGGTACTTGATGGCGTTGGACACGTAGCCGCTGGCGAAATCAAGTTCATGCGCCGCGCCTAGGTCCGGCTCCGCGCCAAGGTCGACCATACGCCCGGCAACCGATCCTTCGGCCTGCTGCAGACGGCCGAAATCGGACTTCAGGAAGCACCAGTTGACCCTGGAGTTGTAGGTAAAAGCGCGGCAATTGCTATTGGCGACGCAGATCGACTGGCACTGATCGAGCGTGACGTCCGTCTCCGTCGTGATGTCGAAGCCGTAATAATCGCCGTTCTCGCTTATGATGGCTTGGCGTCCGCTCGTTTGAGCCTCCGCGAGAGGCGCCGAGAACAAGACTGAAAGGAAGACGAGAAGGAAGGAATAGGGCGCGCGCTTGAACACAGTGACGGACCTCCCAGGGATGACAGGACGCGGCGTCACGCTATTCCTGTCGAAAGCAACGAGCAAGCAGCCGCCCGCGGATTCTGCCGATCCGCGTCGGCCGTTCGCAGGCACGGACACTATCCGGATTTATTGCGCATGAAATGTGACGCACCGCACAGCACGCAGCGGAAACTCGTGCATATGGGCGCGCTTGCAGGAATCCCGATCTGCTGAGGATTGCGGTCGGATGAGCCATTTGACACATTGAAAACCACGAAACGGACGCCTCCGCACGTTGGGCGACGAACGTAGAGGAGGCTATGCGACATCTACGAAATCGGAATTTTGTGATGACAGCATAGGCCGCAATACAGCTTGCGCCAAATCTCATCGTTTCGATGGCACTTGGACCGGCCATGCACTATTAACGGATTCCGACCAGTCAAATCGAGATGGTCATCATCGCCGCATGCCTGAAGATGGATTGAACAACATGGCCCGCTTGCCAGCGCCTGGGCCACTCGAATTCCTGCCGAAATCAAAGACGACAGTCCCCAGGGTGCCCTCCTCCTGTATCGAGAGGCCAAACCTGCTTGGGCGACTGGTGTTTGCGATGCGCCATAAACGCGCCGTGCTCGTCGCTGCCCCTGCCGGATATTCAAAGACGGTCAGTTTGGCGCAGGCCGCGGCCTTGCAGTCAGTCGACCAGCATGTGTTCTGGATTTCGGCCGATACAAACGACAGTCTTCCCCGGCTGTTGACTGCGTTGACGATCGCCCTTGAGCCAGTCGACGTCCCATGGAAACTGTCGCCTTCCGCGTTGATCAGTATCGCCTCGATTGGCGAGGAGGGGCCGAAGGACGCCGCGGAAATTGTGGCGGCCGCCCTCGCCTCGACAACCGCAAAACGGGGGGTGATCGTTTTCGACAATCTGCACCGCATCGGCAGCTCGGCCGTATTTGACTGGCTGGATCGTCTCCTGGAGCGGTTACCCGACAATTGGTCATTGGTTCTTTCATCGAGAGCCGATCCCCCCGTTGCACTTGCCCGCCTGCGTCTTCAAGGCGAGCTTGCCGAGTTTCGCAGCGAGGATCTGGCCTTCTCGCAGGAGGATCTTCAGGCACTTGCCTCGGCCGAAGGAGTTGACCGGGCAACGGATCGACTTGCGGAAATCTGGACCCGGGCTGGCGGGTGGCCCGCGGCATGCGGGCTGGCCCTGCGGCAGGGGCTGTCCGCGTCGGTCTTGTCTGCCACGGGCGGCGTGATCTTCGATATTCTGTCGGCAGAAGTCCTGGCGGCCCTTCCCGAACCACTTCAGCGCTTCCTGATCAGGAGTTCGGTCTTACCCGAGCTGAATGCGGCCGCCTGCCGCGTCGTCACAAATGACGAGCAGACGCAACGCTGGCTTCGGGAAATTGTCCGGAACGGGCTCTTCGTGACCGATCTCAGCGATACAGAGACCGTCCTGGTCCTTCACGACCTGTTCCGCGACTTTCTTCGCGCGCAGCTGTCCGATCGCTATTCCGCATCCGATATACGCGACATCCTGATCAGGGCGGCTCAAGCCGAAGCAAATATCGAAAGGCGCATCCGCTTTCTTCTCGAAGCAGGTGATATCCGGGCCGCCGAAGAGGCCCTCACCCAGATCGCGCCGTCTCTCCTGCTCGAGGACGAGTTGGATCAGTTGCTCGGGCTCATTTCGCGCTTTCCGCAAGATCACACCGAGCGTTCCGCCGAGATTGCCTTCGTCGCGGGACTATGTGAATCGGCCCTCCCGCGTTGGAGCGAAACGCAACGTCTGATGTCCAGAGCAGCCCGTCTTTTCGCCGATGCGAGCAACATGGAGATGCATTGGCGGGCCAGAGCCTACGAACTTGTCTCGAATTTCGGGCTGGCCCGTACCGGCGATGCCATAACGCTCCTGAAGGAAATGCCACCACACGACGCCGAGGTCGGGACAAGGGCGCTCTACGCCTTCGGCGAGTACCTTCTCTCGCGCATCAGCGGTACCGTTGAGGACGAAATGCGCGCGTTCGACCGAATGCTCGAATTGCTGACCCGTTGTCATGAGCCGCTCGTCTGGAACGCTTGCGCCATGCACATCTATCTCGGCCTGCAGCGCGGAATGCGGACACGAACGGAGCGCTACGCCACTGCTGTTCTGGAGGTCGCCGCCGAAAGGCATGACACCTTGCGGGACAGCGCGATCAGCATGCGGATCTGGAACCGGCTTCTGGCCGGCGAGTATCGGGTCGCTGCGACGCTTCTCCAGGAACTGAATAGTAGCCAGGCCTGGAACAACAAACCCTATTCGGTGCGCGGTTCCGCTTCCATTGCGCAGAGCCTCATCGTCTTTCTGAGCGGCGATGCCGAGGCGCTGCGCAAGAAAGCCGCGGATTTTCAAACCATATTCGAGGGGCGCGAGGGTCTTTCATGGGTCTATTGGAGAGGCCTCACCCAGGTCTTCTTTGGAAAGCTCCACGCGGCGCTCGGGGACTGGGACGCGGTGCAGTCGGCGCAAATGCGCCTCGATCAGGAACTGGTTCTGTTCGATATCCCCTACCTTCGCCTTGGCAGGACATATCTCCAGGCGGTCTGCGCCCTGAACGGGCCAGAGC
>JBAQHA010000793.1:0-3138 GCA_049288075.1 Oricola sp. | reverse complement strand
CCTCGATCGGGTCGCTCTACCAGTTCTTTCCGACCAAGGAGCACCTGGCCGCCGAAATCCATGGCGCGCATCTGGCGGCGCTCGACGCGATGCTGGACGAACTGACGCGCACGGTCGCGGACGAACCGGCGGAAATGGCCATCGACGGTCTGTTTGCCGGGCTTGTGCGTTTCCTTCAGGCCAATCCGGCCTTCATCGCGCTGAGCGAGCGGCGCAGCCTCGATCCGGCGGTGAAGAAGAAAGCGCGCCGGCAGTTGCGGGGGAGGCTGGAGGCGTTGCTCGGCGCAATTCGCCCGCCGGTCGCGGAGGATCGCCGCCCGGCGCTCGCGGCGTTGATGCTCTATCTCATCCGGGTCGCGGCACTGCTGAGCGGGGACGAGGACCGGTCTATCCGCGACGACGCCTTGCGCGAACTGAAGTCCATGCTACGCGCCCACATGGCGGGGGAGGGTTCCTAGCCGCCGGCCTGGGCGACGACGGTGGCGTCGCCGCCTTTTTCCAGAAGCGTGTTGATGCGGTCGCGCTCGCGCTTGAAGGCGTCCAGGTCGCTGCCGGCGAGCACGGCGCCGCTGGGCAGGCGCACGCGCATCGGATCGACCCGCGTGCCGTTGACCTTCATCTCGTAGTGAAGATGCGGACCGGTGGAGAGACCGGTCGTGCCGACATAGCCGATGACCTGACCCTGGCGGACCTTGGCGCCGGGCTGGATGCCGGAGGCGAATTTCGACTGGTGCGAATAGGATGTCTCGTAGCCGTTAGGATGGCGGATGACGGTCTGCTTGCCATAGCCGCTGGTCCAGCCGGCCTTGACGACGACGCCATTGCCGGGCGCGATGATCGGCGTGCCGCGCGGCGCGGCCCAATCTACGCCCCAGTGCATGCGCGTGTAGCCGAGGATCGGATGGCGGCGCATGCCGAATGACGAGCGGAAGGCGCCGTTCGGCACCGGCTTGCGCAACAGGAACTGGCGGGCGCTGCGGCCGTCGTGATCGTAATAGTCGACCGATCCGTCGGAGGAGCGGAAACGGTAGAAGGTGCGGTCGGAGCCGCCGAAATTCGCCTCGACGAACAACAGTTCGTAGTCGTCGTCGGATTTGCTGCCTTCATCGGGCAGCGAGAAGAACAGTTCGAGCCGGTCGGTCGGCTTGATGGTGGTCTGGAAATCGACGTCGGCGGCAACCATGCGCACGATCTGCGCCGCCATCGAATCCGGCAGGTCGTAGGAGAGGACCGCCCGATGGATGGCGTTGTAGGCATTCGGCAGGTCGCGGTTGACGACCACCGGCACCGGCGCCTCGCTGTCGCGCTCGCTCATGATGCCGGGATCGATCGGCTCCTGGCCGGGAACATATTGGCGTCGGTCGTTCAGCGCGATCGTCAGCTGGTGGTTCGAACCGCTATAGACCGATGCCCGAACGATCTCGTTGCCATTGGCGGTCTCCTGCAGCCCGAGCCGGATCGCGTGTCCCGGCTTGAGGGTCTTGGTCTTCAGCAGCGTCTCGATGGCCTCGGCCATCGACGAGGCGAGGCCGTAACCGGTCGATTCGAGGACGTCGCCGATATCCTCGCTGGCGTTGATCTCGACCAGATCCTCCTCGAAGACCGGGAATTCGCCGGCTTCTTCCGCCATGCGCGGCGCAACCGACATGTTCTCGGGAATGATGCGCGCGCCCGAGGCGAGGCCGAGGCCCGTCGCCAGGCTCGGGTCGTTGATGCCGAAGCGCAACGGGTCGACATAATGCAGGGAGGCGAGCCGGATCGATCCGTCGGTCAGGATCGCCGCGTTGGAGCGGACGATCTCTTCGGCTTCCTCGTCGTTCAGTGTCGGGGCGCCGGCGGTGATGTCCTTGTCGAAGTCGAAATCGGCGACACGCACGGAGACTTCCGTCTCGACATTGGCGCCGTAGATGACGCTTTGCGAATCCTCTTCATTCGCCTTCGGCTCGGAGCCGTCGGAAAAGATGTTGAGCGGATTGAAGGGAGGGTAGGACTTGTCCGTCTTGTAATTGGCCGCGAGCGCGATCTTGAGGTGCTCGAACGGCTTGGTGCGGATCACGTCGGCGTCACCGACACGCGTCAGCGTCGATACGCTCATGCGCTGGCGGTCGCTGGGCTCGGTGCGGATCGCGCGCGCCTTGACGATGCGGGCGCCCTTGACCGCGAGGTCCTGGTCGCCAAGCGTGCCGAGCTCCTCGGAGGTGGCGACTTCGGCCGGCGTGGCGAGCAGCTCGCGGCCGTCGAGGGCGGCGAACAGAGCGGCGCCCATCAACAGGGTCGAGGTCAATCCGGTCAGCGCGGTTCCGCCGAGCCAGCGCAGGGAAACCTCGCGCCGGTCGGGCGCACGTTTGCGCCCCGCGCCTACGAGCGGCGGCTCATTTCCAACCTCGATGTCCCGGAGAGAACCACCGGCGTGTTGCGTGCCTGCCATTATGCTCTGTTCGACGGCGTTTCGTTGCCCTGTTCTGCATGCCTTTTGGACATCAATGTGTCAACGCAGGGTGAAGGCCAGCCTTTCTCCAGGCTTGCGCGCGAAAACGCACCGCTTTCTCGCGGCGCGGACGGGGGAGGGCGAAGCCTTATATATAGAGAGGCCGAAAAGGGGGCCTTTCCGGGGGGATTCAGGCGTGCTTCGCGGGCCTGCCCCAAGGGCCGCCAAGGCGTTGTCGCAGAACTGTCAAAAAGAATCAAAAAAATGAAAAAAGGCGATTGACAGTTTGGCGAGCCGCAGCCTATATACCGCTCACCAACGAGGGCGGCACCGCTGCACACGGCAGACTGCTTCGCCCCGGAGGTTACCCAGAGAGCCGCGATAGCGACCCTCACTTCGGCTAGAAGCCTAACAGTGGATAGCCGGCGACAGCGTTTTGTTCGCTGTCTGATCTTTGACAAGTGAATAGGTAAGAAAGAGAAACGTGGGCGGCGGTGTCCTGCGGATCTGATAAGCCGAAAGGTTTAGCGGATCAAAACGAGACATTCGGTGTCGTTTCACGTTTCTGATAGAGAACTAAAAAGTCCGTTGTGCAAACAACGGGTGTACATATGTTCTCGTCAATTCAAGCGTGACCAGAATAACGACGAGCCGATAAAGTCTTCTCTCAACTTGAGAGTTTGATCCTGGCTCAGAACGAACGCTGGCGG
>JBAQHA010000792.1:0-2064 GCA_049288075.1 Oricola sp. | reverse complement strand
CATTAAATGACTTCAATTTCAGATGAAGTACGCAAATTGTACAGTCACGCGTACATATAGATGTGTTAATTTAATATATTTTTGCTGCATTATAAATCTTGATGTGCATTGAATATATACGCAATTTCAAAGCGAAATGGCGTCACTAACGCCCTCGATAGTTGACCTGCTAGCGAAGACCTCGGCAGCGATCCACTATTCGGCAGTCTGGCAGAGGACGCGCGAAGATCCATTTATGGTCCTGCCAGTTCTCTATTTGTAGATGGATCCGGTGGGTCGCTTAGGCGTTTCGAACCCTTAGTCGGCTTCCTTGCCGACAATGAATATCGCTCGGCCACATGGTTGTTGTCGGCCGTACATTCGACCGGACTGTTGTACGACTTCCTTCAACAACAGTTCGAACCATCAGAACCGTCAATTGGGGCACATACCCATCCCCGTGCGAGACAGAGGCTTCTTATGGACGGCTTGCAGCGGCGCCGCCAGAAAACGAGAAGCTTCCGGCGCGCGCACCGGAAGAGTTGACGGCTTCTAGCGCAGGCTGGCTCGAAGGACGCAGCGGCCCTTTCGGCCGAAACCGCTGGGCACGCAAATGTAAGGCGACCCGGAGGACGTGATCCTCTGGCGCGCCGTACGGGCGGCGCCGGATTTCTGCTGCAGGCTGGCCTGTTTCTGGGTGACGGCGTTCGTTGAAGACGAACCGGCGAGCGCCTGGCCCGGAAGTGATGCCACACTCGCCAGGGAAACCGCAGCGGCAAGCATGATGCGTGAAATGTGACGGCGCCTCGCGTCCGAATTGGTCATAATCATTCCTCCTGTCCGTCTTTTTCGTCAGGTTGCCGCAACAGCGCGGCGATCGTTGATCCATGAATAAAATGGCATGAATTAAGAAGTGCTAACCGATTCGCCGACAATTTCGGAAGCGCCCGGTTTCCGTTGCGGCACATGGCCGCATAGCCGGGGAACTACGGAGAGTTCCGCTGTTTCTTGTGCAGATGCCATTTCCACGCGGTGGAAACGATATCGCGCAGATCGGCATGCGCCGGACGCCAGCCGAGCGCTTGCCGCGCCCGGGCCGGATCGGCGACCAGCGCGGCCGGATCGCCGGTACGGCGCGTGCCCGTGACAAAGGGGACATCAAGGCCGGTCACCGCGCGTGCTGCCTCGATCACCTGCATGATCGAATACCCGGTACCGGTGCCGAGATTGATCCCTTGCGAAGCCAAGCCGTCATCCAGCGCCTGCAATGCCTTAACATGGGCGCCGGCAAGGTCGGAGACGTGGATATAGTCGCGGATGCATGTCCCGTCGGGTGTTTCGTAGTCGGTGCCGAACACGGTGAAGGGTCCCGTCATCTTGTCGGCGGCGGCCAGCACAATCGGGATGATCCGGGTTTCGGGATCGTGATCCTCGCCGGTTTCGCACTCCGGGTCGGCGCCGGCGGCGTTGAAATAACGAAGCGCGATCCAGCGCAATCCGTGCGCCGCGCCGAAATCCGCAAGCATGCGCTCGACGAAAAGCTTCGACATTCCGTAAGGGTTGATCGGAACTTGCGGCGTGTCCTCGGTGATCGGGACAGAGGGCGGGATACCGTAGGTCGCACATGAACTGGAAAAGACGATCTTGCCGATTCCCGCCACGCGCATCGCATCGATGAGATTCAGCGCACCCGCCACGTTGTTGCGGTAGTATTTGCCGGGATCGGTCACCGACTCGTTGACATAGGCATGAGCGGCGAAGTGAATGACCGCCTCCGGCTTGTACTTGGCGCCCACCTCGTCGAGGCGCGCCCGGTCGAGAATGTCGCCATGTTCGAATGGTCCCCATTTCACGACACTGCGGTGCCCATTGACGAGATTGTCATAGGTGACGGGCACATAGCCATTCGCGGCAAGGCTCTTGCAGGTGTGCGAACCGATATAGCCGGCGCCGCCGGTAACCAGTATTGTCTTCATGTTCTGAAGCTCGCCATTTGAATCCGGGTAGGAAGGTAACAATCGGGAAATTAGCCGGCCGTCTCATTGCTGTCCAATTCATCGGCACTAACGGGACGGGGTGTTCCAT
>JBAQHA010000791.1:0-2958 GCA_049288075.1 Oricola sp. | reverse complement strand
CGACCGGGTCGCTGCCGAGCGCCTCTTTCAGGCCCGCCTTGTCGAGGTCCGTTTCGGAAAAGCCGATCATCACCAGCGCGATCCGCCCGCCCTGGCCTTCGACCAGCGCGTTGGTTGCCAGCGTCGTGGAAATCGAGACGAGGCCGATTGCTCCCGGCGCGACGTTGCCTGCCTTAAGCACCTTGTCCATCGCTTCGCCGAGCCCGATCGAAAGATCGTGCCGCGTCGTCAACGCCTTCGCCTTGGCGATGACGCCGCGCGCCGCGTCATGGATGACGGCGTCCGTATAGGTGCCGCCCGTGTCGATACCGAGGGAGAGTGTCATCTGGAGAGCGTCATGGGTTAAGCGTCACGCGAGATGTTCCTTTTCGGCTCGCTCCCTTACGGGGCGGCGGGACGAAGAGCAATGGGCACGGCGCGCGCCGGCCGTTGGCCTGGGCGGAAAAAAATTCGTGCTTGCCGCGGAGCGGGGCCGGGTCTACCGCTGGAAGAACCGGATCGGGAGGAAATCGTCATGAAATACGCCGCGTTGGCATCGCTCGCCGTGGCTGTCGCAGCCGCCGCCCCGGCGCCCGCGCAGGAGCTTCCGCCGAAACAGGTCTACGAGGCGATGCTGGAAGCCAACCGCGCCTCCGGCTGGATCGCCTTCCGCGACTTCGACGGCCGCCAACTCATCTATTTCACGACGCTGCAGACCATGCATTGCCGCCTTTCGGAAATCCGCTACTCGCTGAACTCCGCCGCGGTCGATCTGCGCTTCGAGCTTGTACCCTGCAATCCGCAGATGGCCTTCGCCATGCCGCCGGACGTAAAGCCGGAACAGGTCTATATCGAACTGCCGGTCGGCACGGCGAGAACCGTTTCCGTCCAGGTCGTCTGGGATGACGGAACGGAAAGCGACATCATGACCTACAGGCCCTGCGACGATGTCGGCGATCAGACCTGCGCGGCGGTGGCGGAGTAGCTACCTTTTCACCACCCGCATCGGCAGGCCGTTCTGCGCCTGCACCGTCAGCTTCTGCACCGGCCATGGCGCCAGCCCCGGCGTCGGCTCGAAGCGGAATTCGTTGAGCAGCAGCGCCAGCGCGATCACGGCTTCCTGCAGCGCGAAGGTCGCGCCGATGCAGATGCGCGGGCCCGCGCCGAATGGCAGGTACTGGAACCGGTCGATCGCATCCCGGTTCTCCGGCCAGAAGCGCGACGGCAGGAAGGCGTCCGGATTGTCCCAGTACAGTCGGTGGCGGTGCAGCACCCAGGGCATGACCAGCACCGTCGTGCCCTTGTCGATCGGCACTGTCGAGCCGTCCTTGAAGGTGAATGTCTCGCTTTCGATCGCCTCGCGGTTCAGTGTCGGCGCCGGCGGGTAGAGCCGCAACGCCTCCTCGAAGGCGGCGCGTGTCTTCGGCATGCGGTCGAGCCATTCGACCGGCGGCGGATCGTCCGCCAGGACCGAAGCGATCTCCTCTTCGATCAGCGCCAGTTCGTGCGGGGAGTTGGCGAGCAGGTAGAGCGTCCAGCCGAGCGCGCGCGCCGTCGTCTCGTGGCCGGCGCCGATGAAGGTGATCAGATTGTCCTCGACCTCGGCCGCCGTGAGCCCGTCCGGACCTTCGGCGTTGAGCAGAAGCGTCAGGAAATCCTCCGGCACCGAGCCGGGATCGGCCTTCACCTTTGCCCGCCGCGCCGTCATCGTGTCGCGCACCACCTTGCGGAATTTCGCCAGCACGCCTCGTCCGCGCAGGCGGCGCAAGCGCGGCAGCCATTCGGGCGCCTGCAGGAGATCGAGCGGATCGACCTGGCCCATGGTCGACAGCAGCCGGTCGACGTCTTCGGCGAAGTCAGAGCCGTCGGCTGCCACGTCGTCGGAAAACAGCGTCGCCGACAGCACCTGATAGGTCAGTTCCGTCATGTCGTGGGCGACGTCGCGCACCGTGCCGTCGCTGTCGCGAAACCGCTCGAGAAACGCTTCGGTGCGTGCCTTCATCATCTCGGCGAAGCCCTGGATATGGCGCGGCGTGAACACCGGCGCCATCGCCTTGCGCAAGCGCTTCCACACATCGCCTTCCGCCGTCAGCAGCCCGTCGCGCAGGATCGGCCGCAGGATCAATTGGCGCACCCGCGCCATGCGGAAGTTTTTCGCGTTATCGACCAGCACATGCCGGATCAGTTCCGGATCGTTGGCGACCAGCAGCGTATCGCCGAGAAACCGCACCAGCACGTAGGGCTTGGTGTAGGACGGCTCGCCCCAGATCTCGAGCGGATTGCGCATCGTCGTGCGAATGAGTTCAAGCCGCGTCGGCGGCCGGTTGCGCGGCGTCGGGAAGGGCGGAACGAAGGGTTGCGGACGTGTATCCATGGGTTGTGCCGTGCCGCTGCTGCAGCCTCGAAAGGAATATGGACGAGCGCCTCGCGCCCGTCCATCCATCATATAGGCAACGACTGCGGCGAGATCAGGGATCAGTCGCCGACGAATTCCTCGTCGCGCCGTCTCAACTTGATATAGCGCCCGAACAACAGCGGCGCCACGAAGCCGACGACAGCCAGCGCCCAGATTCCGATCGCCAGCGGCGAGCCCCACAGGATCGACCAGTCGCCGTCGGAAATCGTCAGCGCGCGGCGGAAATTCTTCTCCATTTCGTTGCCGAGCAGCACGCCGAGGATGATCGGCACCAGCGGCACGTCGAGCTTGCGCAGGATCCACCCCAGCACGCCGAACACGATCATCACCAGCAGGTCGAAGGTCGAGCCTGAAATGCCGTAGATGCCGACGAACGAGATCATCGCCACCGCCGGCATCAGGATGCGCGGCGGCACCATCAGCACCCGCACGAACAGGCTGACCAGCGGGATGTTCATCAACAGCAGCATGAAATTGGCGATGAAGAGCGCCGCGATCAGGCCCCAGACCACGTCCGGATTGCGCGCGAACAGCAGCGGGCCGGGCGTGATGTTGAGCGCCAG
>JBAQHA010000790.1:0-5621 GCA_049288075.1 Oricola sp. | reverse complement strand
GGGAAGGAAGAACCGATGGTACCAACGAGCCATACGGTAACCGCATTCGACGAGGACATGAAATTCCTCGCCCACAAGATTGCCGAAATGGGCGGGCTTGCCGAGCGCATGGTGGAAAGCTCCATTCGCGCTCTCGTCAAGTCGGACGTCCAGCTCGCCCAGAAGGTGATTACCGACGATCTGATGCTCGACGAGGCGCAGGCGCTTCTCGATGACAAGGTCGTGCTGATCATCGCGCAGCGCCAGCCGGTGGCAAGCGACCTGCGCGAGGTCTTCTCGACGATCCGCATCGCCAGCGATCTGGAGCGGATCGGCGATCTCGCCAAGAACATAGCCAAGCGCGTCGTCGCGATCTCCGAGCGCGGCCAGTCGGTCAACCTCGTGCGCGGCATCGATCATCTCGGCGATCTGGCGCTTGCCCAGTTGAAGGAAGTGCTCGACGCCTTCGGCTCGCGTTCGGTCACTCGCATCAACATGGTCCGCGACCGCGACGACGAAATCGACGCCATGTACACCTCGCTGTTCCGCGAACTCCTCACCTACATGATGGAGGATCCGCGCAACATCACGACCTGTACGCATCTCCTGTTCTGCGCCAAGAACATCGAGCGTATCGGCGACCACGCCACCAACATCGCCGAGTCGGTCTATTACATCGTCACCGGCGAACATCTCTCGGCATACAGGCCGAAGGACGACAAGACTCACCGCATCGTGGTCGACGATACGGATGTCTGATGCACGGGAGCATGCGCATGGCCAACCAGCCGAAGGTTATGGTTGTCGAGGATGAGGAAGCGTTAAGCGTCCTGCTGAAATACAATCTGGAATCGGAGGGCTATCGCGTCGACACCGAGTTGCGTGGCGACGAGGCCGAGATCGCGTTGCGCGAATCCGTTCCCGATCTTCTGATCCTCGACTGGATGCTTCCCGGCCTGAGCGGGATCGAGCTGTGTCGCCGACTGCGCACGCGACCCGAAACCCAGCGCCTGCCGATCATCATGCTGACGGCGCGCGGCGAGGAAAGCGAACGCATTCGCGGCCTGTCGACCGGCGCCGACGATTATGTCGTCAAGCCGTTCTCCACGCCGGAACTGATGGCGCGGGTCAAGGCGATGTTGCGCCGCGCGCGCCCCGAGATCGTCGCCAGCGTATTGAAGGTCGGCGAACTGGAACTCGACCGCGAAACCCATCGCGTCTACCGCAACGGCCGCGAGATCAAGCTCGGGCCGACGGAGTTCCGCTTGCTGGAATTCTTCCTGCAGGCGCCGGGCCGGGTCTTCTCGCGTGCGCAACTGCTCGATGGCGTGTGGGGAGAGGACATCTATGTCGACGACCGCACGGTCGACGTCCATATCGGCCGTTTGCGCAAGTCGATCAATATCGGCAAGATGCGCGATCCGATCCGCACCGTGCGCGGCGCCGGCTACTCGCTCGAATCCGTCTGACGGATTTGATAATCCGGAGAAGCAAAAGGGCGGTCAGGCCGCCCTTTTTGTTTGCGATTGTGCTTCGCTCAGCGGGACCGCCTGCGTTCCGATGACGGCTGGAAGGCGAGGCGGGCGTGATACTTGCAATAGGGAGAGGATTCTTCCGACTGGTGGCCGCAGAAATGGAAGTCTTCCGCCAGCGGATCGCCCTGCGGCCATTTGCAGGTGTTTTCGTTCAGCTCGACCAGTTTCAGGTTCATCGAGATCGGAACGACGATGTCTTCGATCGGCCGGTAGTCGGCTTCCGCATAGGCGACGGCATCGACCTGGCTTTTCATCATCGTTGCGCCGACCGCATGGGTTACCGTCGTCATGGTCCGGCCGCTCCCGCCCCCGCCGCCGGTGTAACCGCCACGCTGCGGCGAGGAAGATCGCGTCGTCGTCGTGCGTTTTACTTTCGGCGCACCGGAGGAAACGCTCTTCGCCCGGCCGGACAGTTTCAGTCGGTGGACCTTGCCGATGACAGCGTTACGGCTCACGCCGCCGAGCTGCGCCGCGATCTGGCTCGCGCTCAACCCGTCGCCCCAGAGTTTCTTCAGCAGTTCCACGCGCTCGTCAGTCCAGCTCACTGATGTCTCCATCTTGTTCCCCTCAACGCAGAATCCTCCTCCGTGGCTCGGTTTCTCGAAGTGAAAACCGGCACCCGAACGCAATACTAGGGAGTTTTACTCTGCGCGGTTGTCCCGCCACCCGTGCAAACTACTATGGCCGTTGACTCGCTGACAAGAGTCGCGGTTGTTTCGTGAATCTGATTTTCCGGTTTTCAACAACTTGCGCCTTGACCGGGTAGGCGGCGTTCTTGCGCATGGGCACGCGCCCTTGCGATTGACGGACGCGCGGTCAACTCTTAAAAACATTGAGCCGCCGGAACGGGCGGCTTTTTTCGTTTCAACGCCTTGCGGGACCCAGTGATGACCGAACCCTCTCCGCTATTCGAGACATATGCGCGCGCCGATATCGCGTTCGACCATGGCGAAGGCTCATGGATCGTCGATACGCGCGGCGAGCGATATCTCGACTTCGGCGGCGGCATCGCGGTGAGCGCGCTGGGCCATGCCCATCCGCACCTCGTCGAAACCCTGCGCGAGCAGGCCGGAAAGCTGTGGCACACCTCCAATCTCTACGAGATTCCGGACCAGCGTCGGCTTGCGGCGCGGCTTGTCGAGGCCACCTTCGCCGACCGGGTGTTCTTCACCAACTCCGGCGCCGAGGCGATGGAATGCGCGATCAAGACCGCGCGGCGCTATCATTATGCCGACGGGCATCCCGAGCGGTTCCGCATCATAACATTCGAGGGCGCCTTCCACGGCCGCACGCTGGCGACGATTGCCGCCGGCGGCCAGCCAAAATATCTCGAGGGCTTCGGGCCGAAGGTCGAGGGCTTCGACCAGGTGCCCTTCGACGACATGGACGCGCTGAAGGCCGCCATCACCGACGAGACCGCGGCGATCCTGATCGAGCCGATCCAGGGCGAAGGCGGTATCCGGCCGGTTCCGCTGCAAGTCCTGCGCGATCTGCGCAAGCTCTGCGACGACAAGGGCCTGCTCCTGATCTTCGACGAGATCCAGTGCGGCATGGGCCGCACCGGCAAGCTGTTCGCCCATGAATGGGCGGGCGTCACGCCGGATATCATGGCGGTGGCGAAAGCGATCGGCGGCGGTTTCCCGATGGGTGCGTGCCTGGCGACCGAGGAAGCGGCCAAGGGCATGGTCCCCGGCGTCCACGGAACGACCTATGGCGGCAATCCGCTCGCCATGGCCGTCGGCAACGCCGTGCTTGACGTCATCCTCGCCGACGGTTTCCTCGAATCCGTGCGCGACAAGGCGCTGCGCCTGAAACAGGGGCTGGCGTCGATCGTCGATCGCCATTCCGACGTGATCGAGGAAGTGCGCGGCGAAGGCATGATGCTCGGCCTCAAATGCGTGGTGCCCAATACCGCCCTTGTGAAAGCGCTTTATGCGAACCATATGCTGACCGTTCCGGCCGGCGACAATGTCGTGCGCATCCTGCCGCCGCTGACCTCGACCGACGAGGACATCCGTATCGCCCTGGACCGCATCGAGACAGCCGCCGCCAGCCTCTCCGATGGAACGGCCTGACGGCGCGTTCCGCTTCAAAGATCAAGCAGATTTGGATTTGAGTTATGAGTGTTCGTCATTTTCTCGACATAGCCGCCGTTCCGGCAGGCGAACTCCGGACCATTCTGGATAACGCCAGGACCCGCAAGGCCGCCCAGAAAGCTGGCGCCGCGGGCCGGCCGCTCGCCGGCAAGGTTTTGGCGATGATCTTCGAGAAGCCCTCGACGCGCACCCGCGTCTCCTTCGATGTCGCCATGCGCCAGCTCGGCGGCGAGACCATCATGCTGACCGGCGCCGAGATGCAGCTCGGCCGTGACGAGACGATCGCCGATACGGCGCGCGTGCTGTCGCGCTATGTCGATATCATCATGATCCGCACCCGGGAGCATGACCGCCTGCTCGAACTCGCCGACGCGGCCACGGTTCCAGTCATCAACGCGCTGACCGATGACACCCATCCCTGCCAGATCATGGCCGACGTGATGACCTACGAGGAGCATCGCGGCCCGATCAAGGGCCGCCGCATCGCCTGGTCAGGCGACGGCAACAATGTGCTGCATTCCTTCATCGAGGCCGCGCCGCAGTTCGGTTTCGACCTTTCGGTCGCCGTGCCCGAGGGCAACGAACCGCAGCAGCGCTATGTCGAATGGGCGCGCCAGAAGGGCGGCAAGGTCTCGATCGGCCACGATCCCGAGGCCGCCGTCGATGGCGCCGACGCGGTCGTCACCGACACCTGGGTTTCCATGGGCCAGGAGGAAAAGGCGCGCGGTCACAACATCTACATGCCGTATCAGGTCAACGAGCGGCTGATGGCGCACGCCAAGGACGATGCGCTGTTCATGCATTGCCTGCCGGCCCACCGCGGCGAGGAAGTGACCGATGGCGTCATCGACGGGCCGCAGTCCGTCGTCTTCGACGAGGCCGAGAACCGTTTGCACGCGCAGAAGGCGATCATCGCCTGGTGCCTGGGGCTGGAGGCGTCGCAATCGTGAGCGGGCACGCAGCCTTTACCGGCGTCAACGAGATCGATCCCCTGGATGCGGTCATTCCTTTCCGTGTCGACTCGCTCGATGCGCGCGGCCGCGCGGTGATGATCGGTCCGATGCTGGATGCGATCCTGCAGCGCCACGATTACCCCGAGCCGGTCGCCCGCCTGCTCGGCGAGATGATCGTGCTCACCGTCCTGCTCGGCACGTCGCTGAAGTTCGAGGGGAAGTTCATCGTCCAGACACAGGCTGACGGCCCGGTCTCCTTGCTGGTCGTCGAGTTTTCGACGCCCGACGGCGTGCGCGCCTATGCCCGATGGGACGCCGACGCCGTCGACGCGGCCGACAAGGCCGGTCATTCCGATCCCGCGAACCTGCTCGGCAAGGGGGTCCTTGCGTTGACCGTCGACCAGGGCGCCTATACCCAACGCTACCAGGGCATCGTCGCGCTCGACGGCGCGTCGCTGGAGGAGGTCGCGCGCAACTATTTCAGGCAGTCCGAACAGATACCGACCGAGTTGCGCCTTGCCGTCGGACGGCTGATCGTGCGCGGCAATGACGGCGGAAGCCGTAGTCACTGGCGCGCCGGCGGCATTCTCGCCCAGTTCCTGCCCGACTCGCCGGAGCGCATGCGCCAGGCCGATTTGCATCCGGGCGAGGCGCCGGAAGGGTCGGAACTGCACGAAATCGACGAGGACGACGCCTGGACCGAGGTCAAGGCGCTGCTCGACACGATCGCCGATGACGAACTTGTCGACGATACGGTCGGCATGCACACGCTGCTCTATCGCCTGTTCCACGAGCGCGGCGTCACGGTCAACGAGCCCAGCCCGGTGCATGATCGCTGCACCTGTTCGCGCGAGCGTGTCGCCGGCGTTCTGAAATCCCTTTCGCCCGAGGAACGGGCGGACTCGATCGAGAACGGCGAGATCAAGGTGACGTGCGAGTTCTGCTCGACGAGCTACATATTCGAGCCGTCGGAATTCGACCCCCCGAACTGACGTCCTGGCGTTTCCAGGCGAAGTGGAAACCGGTTCGCCGTCCGGAAACGCGACAAGACAGAGACT
>JBAQHA010000789.1:0-3088 GCA_049288075.1 Oricola sp. | reverse complement strand
ACCGTTGTGCGCGCGAGCGTACCGAGGGTTCGAATCCCTCCCCCTCCGCCATAGCAAAAGAGCCCCGGATTTTCGGGGCTCTTTTGCTATGCAGGATTGTCCGCGGGAAATGCCGCGCCGTAACTCTCGCAAGTCGCTGCAAAGCGGCTCAAACGATCCGATAGACCTGGCCCGATCCGGTGTCACGGTACAGGTCCACCCGCGTCCCGTCCCAATGGTAGTCGAGGTGGCGCCCCTGCAACGGTGCGGCGGCGATGTCCGGATAGAAGAGGCCGACGCATTCCCCTCCTTCACAGCGGACGCTTGGATAGACGATGCCGTCGGCGCCCGCCGCGCGCAGCCGGGCGCCGAGGGCCTGGCCAGCCGCGTAATCGCCCGGATCGAGGATGTCGGCATGGGCCGTGGCGCCGGGGCGCAGATCGTGCAGGTCGCCCGTAACGTCGAGGACGATCTCGCGAAACTGGGACGTCCAGCCCTCCGGCTCACGCGTGCGGGCCATGAACCGGCCGTGGTGGTAAGCCGTCTCGAGCAGAGCGACGTCGAATTGATTTCCAGCATAGAGAACGCCGAACGAGCCGTCGCCGAACCGGCTCGGGCGATCGGCACTGACATGGGTGAAGGGTGCCATGAGATACGTGGCGCCGGGGCCGCCGGCCCGCCGCGCCTCGGGGACGAGGTCCAGGTTGCCGATCGCCTCCATGAGCCGTGGGTTCGTCTTCTGCTCGGCGGAGATCAGGAGCGGCCAGTCCGCCGGATCGGCAATGTCCTCGAACAGATCGATGGGCGGATGGAGGCTCCTGATGATGCGGACCGCGCCCCGCCATTCGACGGTCGAAACCGGAATCGCCGCGATGTCGGTCACCAGGCACCGCGTTCCGCGTCGAGATAGCGGCGCACGCGCATCAGGTCGGTGAGCTCGCCGCCCAGCATGATGTCGAGCGCCCTGCGTCCACCGAACGCGGCGTTGGGCGCCTTGATCCAGGCATAGCTCCGCTGAGGCTCGCGAAAGATGATGCGCAGCGCCTTGTGGATGCCCAAGAGATTGGACAGCCTCGCCTTGCCGTCGCGGCTTACCCGGCCGGCGCCCTCTGCCTTCCAGCGCCGGTACGTCCTGAGCGGAAGATCGAGGAGGGTCGCGGCCTGCTCGTCGGTAATAGCCCAATGACGGAACAAGTTGAGCACGGCACGGAACATGGCCGTCGCTTCTTCGTCCGTGACGGGTCCGGCTACGAAATCCGACGTCCGGGTGTCGATGGGCACGAGGTGGGGCATGGCATTCTCCTGCAATACGGCATCATATACATGATATAATGCCATATGGCAATCTTTCATCATGAAACCTGACCCTGGGATCGAAATCCGCTCCCGCTGCGAGAGACGCCTGTCCACCCATACAATCAGCGGATTTTGTTTGGCAGAGGCTTAACCATTTTGTGCAAATGGTGATTCCGCGTATTAGCGAATCCGCATAGGTTCAAGATTCCAAGGGTTGGTAAGGCTGTCCGATGACCGAAAGCGATCACGCCACAGTTGCCGAGATCTTCCAGCATATGGCCGAGGCCGTGATCACGATCGATGCCGGGGGGCTTATCGTGATGGTCAATGCCGCGGCGGCGGCCGCGTTCGGCTACGCGGAGCCGGCCCTGCTCGGCCAGCCTCTCGAGATGCTGATCCCGGCGCGCTTTCGCGACGCGCACCGGCGCCACCTGCAGGGCTTCGGCGGCGAGAACGCGCCGACCCGCTTCATGGGCGAGCGCGGCGAGATCGTCGGCCGGCGCAGCGACGGCAGCGAATTCTTCGCCGAGGCGACCATTCTGAAGCACGGCGACCGCGGGCCGGGCGCCCCGGCGATGACGGCGATCCTGCGCGACGTCTCCGACCGCCAGCAGTGGCAGCACCGGCTGCAAGCCTCGGAAGAAAAACACCGCGCGATTCTCGACGCCTGCAGCGATGCCATCCTGCTGGCCGACGCGCAGACCGGCATCATCGTCGACGTCAACGCCCGCGCCGGCGATCTGTTCAACTGCAAGGCCGACGACCTCCTGGGCCTGCACCAGACCGAGCTGCATCCCCCCGCTGCGCGCGAGCGCTACAGCCGGACATTCCGCGAGCACCTCGAGAAGGGCCGACTGCTGGTGCCCGAGGCGGAGATCCAGACCGCCTGCGGGCGCGTCGTGCCGGTGGAGATCAGCGCGCGGCCGACGGTGATCGGCGGCACCCCGACGCTGGTCGGCTACTTCCGCGACATCACCCGCCGCATCGAGCGGGAGACCGCGCTGAGCGAGGCACGCATCGCCGCCGACGCGGCGAACCGCAGCAAGTCGCAGTTCCTCGCCAACGTTTCCCACGAACTGCGCACGCCGCTGAACGCCATCCTTGGCTTCTCCGAAGTCTTCAGGGACCAGCTGCTGGGCCCGCTCGGCCACCCCAAGTATGTCGAATACGCCGGCGACCTGATGAGCGCCGGTTCGCAGTTGCTGGAGATCATCAACGACATCCTCGACATGACGGCGCTGGATGTCGGCCGCCTCAGCATCGCCGAGGAGCCGGTCGATATCGGCCCGCTCGCGGAGTCCTGCCTGCGCCTGGTGCGCCCGGCGGCGGTGGACAAGCAGATCGCGCTGCACCGGAATATCGCGGCGCTGCCGCCGCTCATGGCCGATGCGCGCATGGTGCGGCAGATGCTGCTGAACCTCTTGTCCAACGCGGTGAAATACACACCGGCCGGCGGGCGGGTGACGCTGGAAGCGCAACTCGGCAAGGACGGCGGCATCCGCATCAGCGTGATCGACAGCGGCATCGGCATGGCGTCGGAACAGATCCCCCAGTTGCTGGAGCCCTTCACCCGCGCCGACGACTCCTATACCCGCAGCCAGCAGGGCACCGGCCTCGGTCTTCCGCTCACCAAGCGGCTGGTGGAGGCGCACGGCGGCAGCCTGCGCGTCGTCAGCACACCGGGCGAGGGCAGCACGATCTCGCTGACCTTCCCGCCACACCGCACCGGTCCGGCCTGAGGCCCAGCCGGGCCTCGCTCAGCCGACCACCACGAAGCTGCGCAGCTCGATGCTCTCGCGCGGCGGGGCGTCGG
>JBAQHA010000788.1:0-2506 GCA_049288075.1 Oricola sp. | reverse complement strand
CTATCGCAAGGGGCCGGGCAAGGAAGCAAAGCTCTGCTTCATGGGCCACGCCTGTCAATCGGCTCGCAACCGGGCCCCCAGATCGGCGCGCAAAAAGGACCCCAAGCGAGCATCCTTCTGTTCGGCCCCAGCGGAACCCATCCTTCCGTCCCGGCCCATATATGCGATAAGCCGGCGCGCGCAGCGGCGGTCAAGAACGGCCGCTTTTCAGCGGCCGCCCGCAGGGCTTGTTCTTGAGGGCCGTGAGCACGACGGCAGGATGGTGGGGACCGGGGGCGGCGCTAGCCAGACGTCAGGCGCGGTGCTTGAACCGCCAGCTTTCCTTGCCGGTCTCCACGATCTCGCAGTGATGCGTGAGGCGGTCGAGGAGAGCCGTGGTCATCTTGGCGTCGCCAAAGACGCTGGGCCATTCGGCGAAGGCGAGGTTGGTGGTGACGATGATGGAAGTGCGCTCGTAAAGTCGGCTCACCAGATGGAACAGCAACTGCCCGCCAGTCTGGGCGAACGGCAGGTAGCCGAGTCCGTCGAGCACGACTAAGGATTGGCCGAACAATAACTGAATCGCGCTGCGTGTGCGTGCGACCGTGTGACTCAGCTCACTGGGGTTCCGGATCTGGGCGAACAATCGTAGATCGGTTGCATGATCGACGAAGACGCCATTCGATATCGCTGGGAGAAGGTCGGTCGCCGGCTCGACGAGCGGGGGCGGCGGCTGTTCGCGGCGGCCGAGGTGCGGACCGCCGGCTGGGGCGGTCTGGCGGTTGTTGCGGGGATCACTGGGCTCGCCCGCTCGACGATCAATCGCGGCGAGGACGATCTCGGGGTTGAACCGCTGGCGACGGGGCAGGTTCGCCGCGCCGGTGGCGGGCGCAAGGCGGTAAGCGAGACCGATCTGGAACTGGTCCCCGAACTCAAGCGCCTTGTTGAGCCAGCGACGCTGGGCGATCCCATGCGCCCCCTGATTTGGGTATCGAAGAGCATGGGCAAGCTGGCCGAGGCGCTGACGGCCATGGGGCATCCGATCAGCGCCGATACCGTGCGCAAGGAGTTGGTGAAGCTCGGCTTCTCGCGCCAGTACAATCGCAAGGCGGATGAAGGCGCAAAGCATCCAGACAGAAACGCGCAGTTCGAGCACATCAACGACCAGGTCGTCGCGGCCCAGGCGGCCGGACAACCGGTGATCTCGGTCGACACAAAGAAGAAGGAACTGGTCGGCAACTTCAAGAACGCCGGCTCCGACTATCGGTCCAAGGGCGATCCGCAGCGTGTGAGAGTGCATGACTTCGTCGACAAGGATCTGGGCAAGGCGGTGCCCTACGGCGTCTACGACGTGGCGGCCAACGCCGGATTCGTCAGTGTCGGCATCACTAGCGACACGGCCGAGTTCGCCGTCGAGGCGATCCGCAGCTGGCTCGGACGGATGGGACGTGAGCGCTATCCAAAGGCGCAAGAGCTGACGATCACGGCGGACTGCGGCGGCTCGAATGGCGCGCGCGTGCGGCTCTGGAAGGTCGAGCTGCAGAAGCTCGCCGACGAGACGGGGCTCGTGCTGCATGTCCACCACTATCCGCCGGGCACGTCGAAGTGGAATAAGATTGAGCACCGCATGTTCTGCCACATCACTCAGAACTGGCGTGGCCGTCCGCTGACAGATCGTCTTGCCATCGTCGAACTGATCGGTGCCACGACGACAAAAGCCGGACTGAAGGTCGAGTGCGCGCTCGATACGCGGACCTATGAAAAGGGTGTCAAAGTGAGCGCCGCCGAAATGGGGACACTCAACATCGCAGGCGATGCGTTCCATCCCGAATGGAACTACACGATTAAGCCAAGACCCAGGCCGAATTCGTAGCGGTTATTGTTCGGAGTATCCCAAGTCGAGGCGGGACAGATAATCGGCCATGCGGCCCTGCCGGCCGGCCCGCGCTTCGCTCTCCAGCCGGTTGACCAGATCGACGACATTGTAGAACCGCCCCCTGGCGCCGCCCCGGATGCATGCTCTCGCAATCGCGATGGCCAGATGCGTTTTGCCGGTGCCCGTTCCGCCAATGAGCACGGCGTTGCGCTGTTCGGCAAGGAAGTTGCCATTCGAGAGATCGCGCACCAGCGCCTCATTGATCGGTGTGCTGTCGAAGGAGAAGCCGTCGATGTCCTTGGCCAGCGGCAGCTTGGCGATGGTCATCTGGTATTTGATCGACCGTGCCTGCTTTTCGGCGATCTCGGCCTTCAGCAGATCGCCGACAATACGCGGCGGTTCGTGCTGACGTTTGATACCAGCCCCCATGACCTCGTCATAGGCGCTGCGCATGCCGTAAAGCTTCAATTCGCCCAGGAGCGAACGTTTATCGTGAGCGACAAGCGCTCACTCAGGCCGAGAATGTCGGTTCTTTCCATCGGGTGTCCTTCCTCAAACTGTCGTAGCGCGCGCAATCGGCAGCCGGCGCATGTTGCAGACGCAGCGCCTCCGGCGTGGTGATCGTCACGGCCGGGCCCAGGTCCTTCTTCC
>JBAQHA010000787.1:0-3153 GCA_049288075.1 Oricola sp. | reverse complement strand
ACGAACTGGTCTACAATCCGGGTGGCGCCTCGAATTCCATGGGCGTCTCCCTGATCCAAGGAACCTTCGTTTTCGTCACCGGGCAGATCGCGCCCAGTGGCGGCATGGATGTCGAAACGCCGACCGGAACCATCGGCATTCGCGGCACGACCGTCGGTGTGCAGATCGCCACCCTCGGCGGCAACACGCGTATCGTGAACCTGATCAACCCGGAAACCGGCGAAGTCGGCAGCTTCGTTTTCACCAACGACGGCGGCAGCGCGCAGTTCACCCAGGCCAACCACTTCCTGCAGATCCGCAGCACCAGCGAACTTCCGGGGATGCCCAGCGTGGCGCCGAGCGGCACCATCGGCGACATTTTCGGACGCAACCTGAGCAACGCCGTCCGCATCCACGAGAGCTCGGAGCCGCCGAGCAGGCCCGAGGACAGCGGCGACCAGGAAGGCAATGTCCAACCGGACGTGCTGCAGGAAATCATCGAGGCCCTGCTGCAGGACTGGCCGATCGAAACCGCCGCCGGAGGAGATCAGCCGCTGGGCGGAGGCGCGGAGTTCCGTTTGCCGCCCTGGCTGAGCCAGGAACTCGGCCTGCGTGGCCTCGTTGCCCAGGGAGTGATCGGCGAAGTCACCATTCCCGGGCTGAACTTCCCGGGCAGCTTCACCTTCAACGTGATTTTCACGCCGCCGGTTCCGGGGGTCGTGTCGCCGAGCGCGCTGTTCGGCCTGCCCGGGGCGGCCGCAGGCGGTGCCGGCATCCTCGCCGCCATCAAGGAGGATTCCAGCGACAACCTGGCGATCTTCGCGGCACAGGCGGGCGATCCGGCGAACGAGATCACCTCGATCGAGATCGCCCTGCCCGGCTTCGCACCCGGCGACATCGACATATCCCAGATCGCCGCCGACCTCGCAGGCCCGCCGCCGCTCGGAACCGTGGCGGTGGTGACGCCGGACGGTGTGACGACGATCGTCATCACCTTTCAGGATGCGCAGAACGTCCAGGTCTTCGGCAGTTCCTTCACACTGGATGCGCCGGTCGCCGATAGCGACAACGACTTGGCAGGCCTGCAGATCACGGCGAACGCCAGATCGATCCTTGACCCCTCCCTGACGGGTACCGCCAGCGCCAGCGGAACCCTTGTCCTGGACGCCGTGCTGGACCAGGCCGGCTTCGCCGTCCAGGCCGCGCAGCCGGCCCTGGCAGAGGCGGCCGCGGCACAGGAAGTTCCCCTGAATCTGACCCTGGATTTCGCCGATGCGGGCTTTGGCGCCGCGGGACCGGACCTCGACGCCTCGGAGGCGATCACCAGCGTCATCGTCAGCCTCTCGGCCGGTGAACTGACCCTTGGCGCCGGCGCGCCAGCGGGCGCTCTGGTGACGGACAACGGCGGCGGCAGCTTCGCGCTGAGCGTTGTCGATCCGGCGGACTACGGGGCCGCTATCGCCGCCCTGCAGCTGCTCGTTCCCGGCGGCCTGGATGGAACGATAGACGGTTCGATTTCGGTGATCACGGCCGAGTTCGAACCCAACGGCGAGGAAGTGGACGCTGCCGACAACAGCAAGACGGTGACCACCGAATTTTCGGTGGCGGTGACCGGCGGCTCGGTCTCGCCGACGATCTCATTTGGCGATGCCGTGGGTGGCGGCCCCGGAGAGGGCGGCCCCGGAGAAGACGGTAATGGCGAGGAAGGCCCTGTCGGGCAGTTCGCCCCTGCCTTCGCCGTCCTCGCAGTCGGGGACCCGCCGATTCAGATCCTCACGGTGAAGGAGGACTCCCAAGGCAACATCATCCCGTTCTCGATCGGGGCCGGTGATGCGACGGATGAGCTGACCGCCGTCGTCTTCGAATTGCCGGCGATTGCCGCGGACGACGTCGACATCGCGCAGATACTCAGCGACCTGGCCGGGCCGCCGTCCATCGGCAGCGCCACAGTGACGACGCCCGCTGGCGTCACGACCATCACCATCACGTTCGACCCGTCGCTCGACGTGCAGGGCTTCACGAGCTCCTTCACGCTCGATACGCCGCTTGCCGACAGCGATCTCGACCTGTCCGGGATCAAGGTCACAGCATTCGCCAAAGACATCTCCAACGACGACGCCACCGGCTCTGCCAGCCTCGAGGGCGCCATGGTCGTCGACGCCGTGGTCGACCCGGTCACGGTCGGCTTGAACGTAACGAGCACGGGCGGGGATGGGACCTTCGCACCGGGCCAAGCGGGTACCGCTCAGGTGCTCGCCAGCTTCGGCGATGCCGCCGATGGCTCCGAGGCCCACACGGTCATCGTCGACATTCCCGACGGATTCACCGCGGGGTCGCTGGACGCTGTGCCGACCGGCGTTGACGCGGTGGTGGACGCCAATGGTGACGTCGTATTCACGCTCGGCAGCGGGGTCGCGGCCCTCGATTTCACCTTCGAGGTGGTCGCGCCGGCCGTGCTGACCGAAGGCGGCAACTACGAGTTCACCGCGACGGCCCGGGCAGAGGAGCAACCGGGCGACATCGAGAATGACCACAGCGACAACGTTGCTGAGCAGAGCGTGCAGCAGTCGGTGGCCATCGTGCTGCCGACCGTCACGCTGCAGTCTCTCGCCGGGTTCGCCGGCGCACCCGCGCTGAACGGCGGGTCGCCGCTCAGCTCCGCGGTACAGGAAGGCGACGGCGCGTGGTTCCGCCTTGCGGTCGATCAGACGATCTTCTCGCCGGTCTCCGTCATGCTGAACAGCAATGACGGATCGGCGACCGCGCCGGCCGATTTCGACGGCACTGATTTCGACTTCTTCCTTGCCGACGGAACCCTTCTTGACTCCGGATCTGCGGTCGACATTCCCGCCGGTGAGACAGCCGTCTTCGTCCGCGTGACGACCGCCGCTGACGACCTCTTCGAGAGCCTGGAAGATTTCAGCCTCGAGATCACTGCCGCGACCAATGCGACCTTCGCCGCCGATGCCGAGGTCAACGGCGCGATCTCAGACAGCGTGATCGTCTCCGTTGACGATGCGGCGCTGTCCGGCGGCAACGCCTTCGAAGCCCCGTCCCTGCCGGGCGACGACGCTCTCACCTTCACGGTGTCGCTGAGCGAGGTGAACGCCAGCGGCCAGCCGGTGGTGGTCACCTACACCCTGGGCGGCGCGGCGACGGCGGGCCTCGACTACG
>JBAQHA010000786.1:0-3621 GCA_049288075.1 Oricola sp. | reverse complement strand
GTCGAAATAGAGCTTTCGCAGCCGCTCCGAGAAGCGCCGGCCTTTGACCTCCATCCCCTTGCGCGGCACGCTGGTGGCCTCGAAACGGCCGATCTGATAGGGGATCGCGCCGCCACCATGGCTGACTAGGATCTTCAGGTCGGGGAAATCATCGAGAACGGTGGAGCGGCAAAGGCCGTATACGGCCGTGGTTTCCTCGTTGATGAAGTGGAGCGAGTAGGGCTCGCGCGGAACAAGCCGCGAACTTGCCGAGTGCAGATGCGCTACCACATCCAGTTCGCAGAGCGCCTCGTAGAGCGGGTACCAGTACCGGTCGCCGAGCGCGGGCGCCTTGCTGCCGCTGTTCTCGAACGGGTCCGGGTTGAGCAGGCATCCGCGGAAGCCGTGCTGCGTTACCACGCGTTCGAGTTCGGGAAGGCATTCTTCGACAGGGCTGCCGCCGGTTTGGGGTAGTCCGGCGATCCCGGTAAAGCGGCCCGGATACTGTGCGCATTCCTGCGCGATCAGGTCATTCACCGTCTCGACATACCAATGGACTAGATGCTTCGGCTCTTCCGAATGCATGAGTTGGAATGGGCGTGGCGACAGGAGCTGATGGTCAATGCCCATGCTCGTGAGACAGTCGAGGTGCCCGAGCTCGGCCATTTCGACGCGCGTGAAGGCATCCTCTATCTCCGCACTCGTGAAATTGGGCGCCTTGCGTCCATGAGCGCCACGATGCGACAGCAGCCCCGCTTTCCATGCCGGCAACCGTGTCGGCACCGCCATATGGGCGTGACAATCGACAATCATCGTTCTGCTCATTCCTCTCCCCTTGTCTTCCGGGAAACTATGCACGGCGCTTCAGAAAGATCAATAATTATCGAATAATGATAAGAATTAAATTTCTAACTAGGAGCGCAGGCGCTTTGCAATGGTTTGCCAAGGCCCGGATCGCGACCGCGAGAATGTAGGCATCCACGCCTATTTTTCTTTCTTCTCAAGCCTTTCGCGCAGGTTGTAGAGGTCGAGGCTTAAGACACCTTTCGCGAGTTCCCTGCGCTTCTCTTCCTCGCCCGCGATGCGGGCATTGGCTGTGCGAAGTGTGATGTCGGCCAGGTCGGCCGGCACCACCACCACGCCATCGTCGTCAGCAACGATCACGTCACCGGGATTGACCAGCGCGCCCGCGCAAACAATGGGCACGTTGACCGCACCGGGCGTTTCCTTGACCGTGCCTTGTGCGCTAATCGCGGTGGACCAGACCGGAAAGCCCATGCGGCGAAGATCGCGGACGTCCCTCACGCCTGCGTCGATAACGAGGCCTGCGCCGCCCAAGGCCATGACGGAGGTTGCCAGCAGGTCTCCGAAATAGCCGGCATCCGATGGCGCAAACGGCGCGACCACCAGTACATCGCCGGGAAGAAGTCTCTCGATGGCGGCATGAATCATCCAATTGTCAGCCGGAGCAACCAGAGCGGTCACCGCGCCGCCTGCGATCGTCCTGTCCGTTTGGATGGGACGCATGCGCGACGACATCAGGCCTACGCGGCCCATGGCCTCGTGTACGGTTGCTACTCCCGCTTCCGCAAGCCCCGCGATGGTTTCGGGAGCGGCGCGAGTGATGGCGCGGTTGGCGAAAGTCATGTCGTCGGCCTCCAGACCTTCTCGTCCCGCTGCCGTCAGCTTTTCTGTCGCGTTTGGAGACTGTGATAATTCAGTTTCTTGCGAGCCTCGGTGATGGTCGCGCCCTCCGCAACCAGCTGCCTGATGCGCTCCTCGGCCGCCTGAATGGATTCGGCGGCGGCGAGGATTGCGTCCTCACGTTCGTGCGGCAAAACCACGACTCCGTCGCTGTCGCCGACCAGGAGGTCTCCCGGTCGTACCCGTGCATCGCCTATATTGACTGGCACCTGGGTGGCATCGACCTGAACGCGGTCCTTTCCCGTTTTCATCGAGTAGCTGCGCGAGTAGATCGGGTAGCCGAGTTCGAGGCAAAGATGCACGTCGCGGCAGGGGCCGTCGATCACGGTGCCGCCGAGTTTGCGGGTATGCGCAAACTGGGTGAGGATATCTCCCCAGACTGTGCAATCCTCGCGGCCGCCATTGTCGAGGACGGCGATGTCGCCTTCGCGCATCTCGTCCACGTAGTCTCCCACGGTGCCGGGGTTGATCGGATCGATCGGGCCGTAGAGTACGGTATAGGCGCGTCCGGCCAGCCGGAAAGCGTGGTCGCGCGGTTTGATTCCGCGGCAAACGCCTTCGATGCCAAGCTTGTCCATGGCGTCGGAGAGGGTCGCGCAGTCGAGCTTGCGCGCCCGCTCCACATTGGCGTCGATCATTCCTTGTTCTCCAGCATGGTTTCGTAGTTGGCGCCCATCACGTGGATGACAGGTGTCTTCTTGCGCAGGGCGTCGAGCATGCCGGCTTCCCGCGCTGCGATCAGATTAGCCTTCGCCAATACGTCTTCCGCCCATGCTCTGGGGATGATGGCGACACCAGTGCTGTCTGCGACTAGATAATCACCGTCATCCACCGGCACGTCAGCGATCTTGACCGGAACGCCTGTCGCTATCTCGTGAACGCGACCTCTAGCCGTGCGCGGCGTAGCCTTTCGGGCGAAGATCGGAAAGCCGATATCCCGTGCTTCGTCGACGTCGCGGGTCGGCCCGTCGACCACGACGCCGCGCACGCCGGCGATCCGTGCAGCTTGGGTCAGCACGCCTCCCCAACCACCGGCATCGATGCCCGGATGCGAAACAAGGATGACCGTTTCGTCATCCGCTTCGACGATGGCGCGAGCGCCAAGATGAACTTTCGGGCCATCAACCGGTGCCGCGCCCTCGCGCAGCAGCACCGTCTTCACCTTGCCCGCGAGTCGGCCTTCGCCCGAGAACCGTTCGATCCCAGATATTGCGGCGGGCAGGGACAACGCGTCCATAGCATCTGAAAGCGTGCATGAATCGAACGCGGCGAGCTTGTCGAGGATCTTTCGCATCAGTCCTTGACACTCCACCAGTACATGCCCTGGGCGGTACCGGTGCCCGCCTCGGATCTGTAGCACGGCACATAGGCGATTTCGTGCATCTCCGTTTCCAGTTCCTCCATCGCGCCAGCAGCAGATATCCAACTCTTCATTTCGGAAGTGCCGGACTGGAGATCGGAAATCGGGATGGTTTGCAGGAACTCGCGATCCTTTTCCTGCATCGCCTTCATGAAGCGATGATCCCATTCCTCGTCGATGGTGAAATGGCTCATACCGCCCGAGCCGAAGATCACCACCCGCGCATCGCTGTTCCAGCTCTGGATGGCCCGGCCGACCGTCTTGCCGAATGTATAGGCGCGCCGGGCGCTCGGCTGGTTGGGCGGAAAGAAGGTGTTCTGGTAGATCGGCACGTTAGGAATGACATTGTCGCGCATGATCTGCCGATAGACATGACCGAAGGCATGACTGACACCGTTGGTCTTGGGATTGTGACGTGGCAGTTCCGGAGAGACCGTGATGTCGAATTCGGCATCCACCAGTTCCGCGATGATGTGCCGGGCCAGATCCGACCGGCAGACATATTCGCGGTACGTCTCGGGGGCGTGCCCGGCCTCACCCTCCCGCACGCCTGGCGGCAGCATCTGAAGGCCTTCCTC
>JBAQHA010000785.1:0-11770 GCA_049288075.1 Oricola sp. | reverse complement strand
CGCCGAGATGGAGCCCGCGCCGGTCCCCACTCCTCCGGAGCCGCGCGCAGCCCCGGAACCGGCCTTCCGGATGCCCGCCTACGAGACCGAGGCGGAAGAAAATCTGGAGGATTTCATCATCGCCGACGAACCCGCGCACGATGCCGGGGCGCCCGCCGCCGCCCGGCCCGCCCCCGCCGACCCGTCGCTGGAAGATGAAATGCAGAAACTGCTGGCGGAACTGACCCGCAAGAAGTGATCGGCCTCGCCCGCTGAAAACCGGAACGGCCCGCTCGATGAGCGGGCCGTTCCGTTTCACGAGACTGCTAAGTCCCGGCGAGTTCGCCTAGTCGTCGCGATAGACCTTTTCGCGCCGCTCGTGACGCTCCTGCGCCTCCAGCGACAGCGTGGCGATTGGACGTGCATCGAGACGCTTGACGCCGATCGGCTCGCCTGTTTCCTCGCAGTAGCCGTAGGTGCCCTCGTCGATGCGCTGCAACGCCAGGTCGATCTTGTTGATCAGCTTGCGTTGCCGGTCGCGTGCCCGCAATTCGATCGCCCGGTCTGTCTCCGACGACGCGCGGTCGGCGAGGTCCGGGTGATTGGAGCTGTCTGACGCCATGTGGTCGAGCGTCTCGCGAGCCTCGCGCAGGATATCGTTCTTCCAGGCGAGCAGTTTTTTTCTGAAGTAGGCCCGCTGCCGTTCATTCATGAACGGTTCGTCCTCGGCCGGTATATAGTCAGTAGGGACGTCGATTGATGCCACTGATTCACTCCCAGCATAGTGCCTTTGGCCGCTCTATAATCGCCTCGCGTCCGGGCGGCAAGTTCCGTTTCGGCTTATTCGCAAGGATGTGATCAAACCTTTGAAATTGCCTGCAATTAAGGCAATTCGACCAGAATTGTACCAAGTCTTGCTATGCGAGACCCGATCACAAGATGTGCGGGATTCGATGATTCCTGAGCGCTCGACATCCCCCGTTCAGGGTCTTTCCCCGTCTCTGGCAGCCTTGCACAAACGTATCATTTGCGGTTCGGCGCGCATCACGTTAATCGCTTGGTGTCTTGCTCTGCGGGGAGTTTTCGATTGAGCCGCCTTTTCCTGTTTCGTCACGGCAAAGCCGCCTGGGCTCAACCAGGGATGCGCGATTTCGACCGCAATCTGGAGGAGCGTGGCGTCGAGGAAGCCGAGGCGATGGGCAAGCTGATGAAAAAGCGCAAGCTCGTTCCCGACCGCGTATTTTGCTCTACCGCAATCCGCGCCGTCGAGACGCTTGAGGCGCTAAATCGGTCGCTGCACCTCGAAAACGTGACAATTTTCGAGCAGAACCTCTATGCCACCGACGCGCCGGGCTACCTCGAAATCGCGGCGTCGACCGATTTCGACGGCGACGTCATGCTCGTCGGCCATAATCCGATGCTGGAGGACGCCGCGCTGGCGCTGGCAAAGGATGGCGACGCCGACGCCCTTGAGGATCTGCACATGGGTTTCCGCACCGCCGGTCTGGCGGTTATTCGGTTCGAAGGGCGGACATCCGTTTTCACCACCGGTACCGGCTATCTGGAAGCCTATCTTACCCCCGCCGACGCCTGAGCTTTGGCATATCGGCAAACAATGCCTATATCGCTGCCACGAAACGTGGCGCGGGGACCGTGAAACTTGGCCAGACTGGTATCGCTTGGCGACGAGGCTGTGATTGCTCTCGACACGCTCGCCGGCAGGGCGACCGGCCTGTTTTCGCCCAGCGTCCGGCTCGGCGTCACCGGCCTGTCGCGGGCCGGCAAGACGGTCTTCATCACCGCCCTGGTGCACAATCTCATCCATGGCGGCCGCTTGCCGCTCTTCGATGTCGCCCATGCCAACCGGCTCTCGAAAGCATTTCTGGAACCGCAGCCGGACGATGGCGTACCGCGCTTTGCCTATGAAAACCACGTCCGCGATCTCGTCGAGAGCCGGATCTGGCCGGAATCGACGCGCGCGATCTCCGAATTGCGCCTGACTGTGGAATTCGAATCCGCCAGCGGCTGGAGCCGTCTCGTATCCGGCGGGCGGCTGCATATCGACATCGTCGACTATCCCGGCGAATGGCTGCTCGACCTTCCGTTGCTCGGCAAATCCTATGACGTATTCTGCGACGAGGCGCTCGATCTCGCGGGGACCGGCAGCCGCGCCGCATTGTCCGCGCACTATCGCGAACTGGTCTCCGGCGCGGACCCGGGCGCACCGGCCGACGAGGTCCTCGCCGAGAAACTGTCCACCGCCTACAAGGACTACCTCCAGGCCTGCCGTTCGGACGGGTTGGCGCTGTCGACGCTGCCGCCGGGCCGTTTCCTGATGCCGGGCGATCTCGACGGGTCGCCGGCGCTCACCTTCGCGCCCCTGACCAATCGCTTCGCCAGGCCGAAATCCAGCTCGCTGCAGGCGATGATGGAGCGGCGCTACGAGTCCTACAAGGCGCTCGTCGTCAGGCCCTTCTTCCTCCAGCACATCGCCCGCCTCGACCGCCAGATCGTGCTGATCGACGCCATGCACGCCATGAACGCCGGGCCCGAGGCCGTGCGCGACCTCGAGCGCGCGCTGGGCGATATCATGTCCTGTTTCCGGCCCGGCGGATCGAACATTTTGACCGGCCTGTGGAAACGCACCATCGACCGCGTGCTTGTCGGCGCGACAAAAGCCGACCACCTGCATCATGAGGACCACCCGAAGATGGAGGCGATCGTCCGCCGCCTCGTTCAGCGCTCCGTCGAAAAGGCGGGCGCAAGCGGCGCGCGCGTAGAGACGTTGGCGCTGGCCGCCGTTCGCGCCACCCGCGAGGCGACGGCGCAGGAAGGCAAGGAACGGCTTCCCGTGATCGTCGGCACCCCGATCGAGGGTGAGACGATCGACGGCGAGGCATTCGACGGAAAAACAGAAACCGCGATATTTCCCGGGGACTTGCCGGACGATCCGGATTCAATCTTTGAAGACGGCGCGCTTGTCGGTCAGCACCGCTTCGTCCGCTTCCGCCCGCCGAGGCTCGAACGCGACAAGGAAGGCCTGACGTTGTCGCTGCCGCATATCCGGCTGGACAAGGCGATGCAGTTCCTTCTGGGAGACCGGCTGACATGAGCGACGAACCCAAAGCCCGCAAGCCGCGCGCCTTCGCCGTCGATCCGGCCGCCATCGACTCCGCCTCCCCGGCCGGCGCCGGAAAGCCCGCTGCACCGCGCATGCCGCGCGCGATCGCCGCCGGCCCCGCGCTCGAACCGGAACCGGACGACTTCTTCGAGCGCGAGGAACTGACGGCCGACAGGACAATAATCGAAGAGGTCGAACGTCAGGAACGCGGGCTCTCGCTCGCGTCGGTCGCCGTCTCGGCCGTCGCCCTGTTCGCCAGCCTCGCCTTCGGCCTGTGGGTCGATTCCGTCGTTCGCGCGCTGTTCGAGCGCAACGAATGGCTCGGCTGGCTGGCGCTCGGCGTCGCCGGACTGCTCGCCCTGACCGTGCTGGCGGTGGTCATTCGGGAAATCGCTGCAATCCTGCGTCTGCGCTCGGTCGAGCATTTGCGCACCGAACTGGAGCAAACGCTCGCCGGTACCGACGAAAAGGCGCTATCGCGCGCCACGCGCAGGCTTTTCCACCACATGGCCGGCAATCCGAAGTCCGCGGCGGGGCGCGCCATTCTGGCAAAACAGGAAGGCGAGATCCTCGACGCCACCGACTATTATGCGCTCGCCGAGCGCGAATTGTTCCGTGGCCTCGACCGCGACGCTTTCCTGCTGGTGATGGGCGCGTCGAAGCGCGTTTCGGTCGTCACCGCGGTCAGCCCCCGCGCCTTCATCGATATCGCCTATGTGATCTACGAAAATTTCCGCCTGGTGCGCCATCTCTCCGAGCTGTATGGCGGCCGCGCCGGCGCGCTCGGCAATTTTCGCCTGTTCCGCAAGGTGCTCGGACACCTCGCGGTGACCGGCGTCGCCTCGATCGGCGACGGCCTGGTGCAGCAGGTCATAGGCCACGGTGTCGCCTCGCGCCTGTCGGCCAGGTTCGGAGAAGGCGTATTGAACGGCTTGATGACGGCGCGTGTCGGCATATCGGCGATGGAGGTCTGCCGCCCCGCCCCGTTTCACGCGGTTCCGCGGCCGAAACTGTCGGCCGTGCTCGCCACGTTGACCGCCGGCAAGGAGACGGCAAAAGACACCGAAAAAACGCCTGATCGCGCCCTGTAACACAGAGTGACCGCCGAATTGCGGGGACTGGCGCAAATCGCAAAGCATGTGTTAACCATTCCCGCTAATTATGCGATCACCGCATTGCCGACAATGAAAGCCGCCTGCCATGTTTTTGCGATCGATGGCCGTTCCCCTCCTTGCACTTCTGCCCGCCGCCGGCGCCGCCGTTCCGGCCGACGCGAATGAGCGTGAAGCGAGCTTCTTCCGGCAGATCGAGGGCAAATGGCGCGGCCCCGGCGAGATCGTCGCCGGCAAGTACAAGGGCACCAAGTTCACCTGCGAGTTCAAGGGACTGACCCCCGACGACGAGCATGGCATGACGCTGGACGGCGGCTGCCGGGTCGGCATGTTCACGCAGAAGATGAATGCGACCGTCGCGCGCAAGGGCCGGTCCTATACCGGCTCCTTCCTGGACGGCGCCGGTGGCGAGGGTCTCGATGTCGTCGCGGGCTCCATAACGCCGAGCCGCGCGGTGCTGACGCTGAAACGCAATCAGCTCGACGGCGCGATGCTCGCGCGGCTGGCATCGGAAAACCAGCTCAACATCACCGTCTCGGTCAATGTCGGCAAGACACTCGTGCCCGTGATCGGCATGAAGCTCGACCGGATCGATTCCGTCGCCGTCGGCGCGGTGAAGTGACAGCCCTCAACCGTTCAACCGGATATCGGTGACCTCCAGTCCCTCGTCGCGGAATTTTTTCGCGTGTTCGCGCACGGACACTCCATCGAGCATGACGTCCGGCGCGATATCGGCCAGCGGCACCATCACGAAGGCTCTCTCGGCCATGCGCGGATGCGGAATTGTCAGGTTCTCCAGCGAAACCGACGTATCGCCGTAAAGCAATATGTCGATATCCAGCGTGCGCGGCCCCCAGCGCGTCTCGCGCACGCGCCCGAGCGCCCGCTCCGTATCCAGTGCCAGGGCCAGCAGTTCGGGTGCGTCAAGCCCGGTTTCGATGCGCACGCACGCGTTGAGATACCAGTCCTGCGCCACCGGCCCCCAGGGCGGCGTGCGGAACACCCGCGATACGGCGGTGACCCGGCATTGCGGATGCGCGTCGAGGCGTTTCAACGCCGACCGCATGGAGGCGGCTACGTCGCCGACATTTCCGCCAAGCCCGAGATAGGCGACGCTGGTTTCAGCCACCGTGGCCGGCTTTCGCTTGATGAACGACTCGCACCTCGACATAATCGAGCACGCCCGGCACCGGCGCGTTCGGCTTGCGCACGGTGACATCGGCGGTCACGATCTGCGGGAAGCGCCTGCACAACGCCTTGGCGATCTCCAGCGCGAGCGCCTCGATCAGAAAACGGCGCTCGCCGGTGACGATCCGCTCGATCTCCTGAAAGGCGACGCCGTAGTCGACGGTGCCTTCTATGCTGTCGGTTTCGAGCGCATTGCCCGGGTCGACCGCAAGCACCGCATCGACATAGAAGCGCTGGCCGAGGAATTCCTCCTGGTCGAACACGCCGTGGCGCGCGAAGAACGCGCAGTTCATCATCCGGATCTGGTACATCGGGGGTCGGTTTCCTGGTTTCAGCCCGTCAAGCGCTTGTCCGTGCGGCGATCATAGCATCCGCAATGGCAAGCGCGTCGTGATTTGTTGCGACATCATGGACACGGAATACCGCTGCGCCCGCCGCGCGCAGTAGCGCCGTCGTCGCGGCCGTGCCCGTGTCCCGTTCCGCCGCGTCGCGTCCGGTGGCAAAGCCGATGAAGCGCTTGCGGCTGGTGCCCGCGAGAAGCGGAAAACCCAGCCCGTGCAGTTCGCCGAACCGCGCCATCAGCGCAAAATTCTCCTGCGGGTCCTTGGCGAAGCCGAAGCCGGGATCGAGCACGATCTGCTCGTCGCGCACGCCCGCCTTGCGCGCAATGGCGAGCGACGTTTCAAGAAAGGCAAACTGGTCGTCGACCACGTCGGCGCGTTTCTCGCGCTCGCGGCCCGTATGCATGATGCAGAGTCCGGCTCCGGTAATGGCCGCCACGTGGGCGATATCCGGCTCGCGCTGCAGGCCCCAGACGTCGTTGACGATATGCGCGCCGGCCGCGACCGCTTTGCGGGCAGTGTCGGCGCGATAGGTGTCGATGGACAGGATAGCTTCCGGCAGCGCTTCGCGCACTGCGGCGATCGCTGGCAGGACGCGCGCCTGCTCGGTTGCCGCGTCGACGGGATCGCCGCCGGGCCGCGTGCTCTCACCGCCGATATCGAGTATGCCGGCGCCCTGCTCGCTCATCGCGCGGGCCCGGGCGACGACATCGCCTATGCTCGCCAGTTCTCCTCCGTCGGAGAAACTGTCCGGGGTGATATTGAGGATTCCCATCAGCACGCCGGCGGGGCCGAGCGTCATGCTCCGACCGTGCGCCAGCGCCCACAGGTGGGGGGCGAACGCTTCATCTGCGGAAAACGTCATCGGCCCCGATATCCTTATCCGTCGCCGTCAGGCCTGTCGTTCGGGCACGTGCACGACGAGGCCATCCAATTCGTCCGACATCTTGATCTGGCACGACAGCCGCGACTGCGGCTTCGGCTCGAAGGCGAAGTCCAGCATGTCCTCTTCCATGACATCGGGTTTGCCGACCTTGTCGGTCCATGCCTCGTCCACATAGACGTGGCACGTGGCGCACGCGCAGGCGCCGCCGCATTCGGCCTCGATGCCCGGAACGCTGTTTTTCACCGCGTTCTCCATGACGGTCGAGCCGGGAGCGGCTTCGAGGTCAAAACGAGTGCCATCGAACGCGACGACGGTAAGTTTCGGCATAATTGTCTCCGAGCGTGAGATTGGAGAAAGGAACCAACCAGCCGCGACTTAACCGGTAGCCCGGCAAAGTCAACCGGCGAACACGCCCGCAGTTAGAGGATTTGAGCCTTTTCGCGCTAGCGCAGAAGCGAAGCGATATAGTCCCGGACCGTCTCCACTTCGCGCAGCAGCGCCGTTACGGGCACCGGGTTGTCCGGCTCGTTTTCGATCTGCATGGCCCTGTCGGCCAGCCCGAAGGCGCCGATGGCCCTCGCCGCGCCTTTCAGCGTGTGCGCACTGCGCTTGCGCACCTCGATATCCTTGTGACTGCGCAACTCGTTGCCGAGGATCGAGGCCTGCTTGGCGAAGAGCCTCAGCACTTCTTCCTCGAGCGCGCGGTCGCCGCCGGTTTGTCGCGCAAGAAATGCCAGGTCTACCGGGCGCTTGTCACCGCGCAGCGCGCAGGACGTCGAGTCCGGAGACGCGAAAATGGGGGTACTGTTCATGATCTTTCCGTTTGCCGATTGCGCTTTCCATAAGCATGCCATGGAAAGGTCGCCGGGCGGTTAATCCTGGATTGGGGCAGGAACCGGGCGTGGCGAAAAAAAGCTCGCTGCCTGATGGCGCGTTAACTTTATGTTTAAACTTTTGGCTTTCGGCGGATTCGCGAGTTCCAATTGCGCGGGTGTCCCGTTACGATACGCTTTCACATCGGAGCGTTCTGCAACACAGTTGCGCCCCTTTTGTAGTGTGTCAGAAGTGTAGTTCGAGGAAAGGCCGCCGAACGGTTGGCCACGTTTTGAGTGAGGCGGCACGATGGCTGTGAACAAGAACGCTGCGAACATCGATCGCGACATGGAGGCAGCGCTTGAGGAAGCGCTCGAAGCAGGTCTCGACGATGAAATCAGCCTGGACGACGAATTGTCGCTCGACGACTTCGAAAGCCAGGTAGCGGCCGCCGCCAGCGAATTGGCGGAAGAGAGCAAGAGCGCCTCCATGCCGCAGCCCGCCGCAGCGCCGCCCCTGCCCGCAAAGCCCTCCGCCGAGGCAAAGCCGGCGCCCAAACCCGCTGCGCCCGCAAGAACGGATATCGAGGCGCCGGTCCGCCGGCCTTCCGGGTTCACCCCCGCCAACGACGACGACACGCAGCGCGACTATGCCGCCCTTCTGGCGCGGCTGAACCGCGGCACGTCCCGTTCCACCCACACCGCCGCGATCGCCGCCAGCATCGCCTGGGCGATCGGCGGCATCGGGCTCGCGCACATTCTCTACGCGCCCCAGATCTGGCAGATCAGCTCGCTCGACGACCTGCGCGCCCTGCCCGGCGTGGTCGCGATCCTGGTCTCTGTCATCATTCCAATTTTCCTTTTCTTCGGATTGTCGGCGCTGATCCGCCGTTCGCAGGAAATGCGCATGACCGCCCGCTCGATGAGCGAGATCGCGTTGCGCCTCGCCGAACCGGAAAATCTCGCCAAGGAGCGCATCGTCACGGTCGGCCAGGCCGTGCGCCGCGAAGTCGCGGCCATGGGCGAAGGCATCGAACGCACCATCGCACGCGCCAGCGAACTGGAAGCGCTGATGCAGTCGGAGGTCTCCGAACTCGAGCGCGCCTATACCGACAACGAAGGCCGCGTCCGCTCGCTCCTGACCGATCTCAGCAACGAGCGCGAGGGCATCGTCACCCACGCCGAGCGTCTGCGCGCCTCGATCGCCGGCGCCCATGAGCAGCTGCGCGACGAACTGACATCCTCGGCCGACTTCATCCGCGAGAACGTGCGCAATGCGTCCACGCAGCTGAGCATGTCGATCAACGATTCCGGCCAGTCTCTGATCGAGCGGCTGGAACAGAACTCCAGCGCCGTCAACCAGACTATCGCCCAGCGCCTCGACGAGGTGTCGAGCCGCATCGCCAATTCCGGCGAGGCTTTCGCCAGCCTGATCGACATGCGCATCGCCAATCTGAGCGAGCAGACCGACGAGGCGAGCCGCCGTCTGTCCGACACGCTCGAATCCCGCGCGACCAACCTCGTCACGCTGCTCGGCAGCACGGCCACCAACATGACCGACGAGTTCGACGAGCGCATGGCGAGCCTGGAGAAGACTTTCTCCGAGCGCGGCCAACAACTGCTCGCCGATTTCGAAACCCGCGTCCAGGCGATCAACCACGGCACCGAAAAGCTCAACTCGGCACTCGACGCGCGCGCCCGCCAGATCAACGAAACCCTGCTCGAACGCACCCGCGCGATCGCGGAGACCTATGCTCACGGAAACGCCCAGGCCGGCGTCATCGCCGACAAGGCCCGCCAGGTATTCGCCGAGCAGACGGCGTCGATGGAAACCTCGCTCGCGACGGTCCTGCAGGAAAAGTCGACGGCACTCGCCGCCAAACTCGGCGCGATCACCGTCCAGACATCGGACTCCATCGAGAACAAGACCACCGACTTCCTCGCGCGCCTCGACGAGAAGACCACCGCGATCTACGGCGCGGTCGGCCACACCACCGAAAAGCTCGGTGCGGCCGTCGATGCCGAATCCGCGCGCATCGGCAACGTGATCGATGCTCGTGCCCAGGCGATGTCGCAGGATCTCGGCGCCAAGGCTGATGCCTTCGCCGCCACGCTCGACTCGCGTTCCGACGAGTTCGCCCGCACGGCGACGCAGTTCGGCAATGCTTTCGACACCCAGGCCGAGATGCTTATCGACCGTGTCGGCGGCCATTCAGCTCGCCTCGCCTCCGCGCTGGAGGAAAAGGCGGCGCTTCTCGACTCGAGCGCGTCAGCCTTCAAGGAATCCATCGAATCCAAGGTCGAGGCCGTCTCCGAGCGGCTGCAGCAGCGCGCCGCCGAATTCGAGGAGCGGACCGCACGCTTCGACCACAACGTCACGACGCTTGCCGATACGCTCGCCGAGCGGCTGGCCGAGAACGCAAGCAAACTCACGGCCGTTCTTGAGGAAAAGACTGCGAACCTCGACAACTCGCTCGACGAGAAGACGATGCGGCTCTCCACGACGCTCAGCCAGCGTTCCAGCGCGCTCGTCGACGAAATCGTCAAGGCGACGGGAGCCGTCGAGACCTCGCTCAGCCAGCGCTCCGGCGCGCTGATCGATGAAATCGTCAAGGCGACCGGAGCCGTGGAGACTTCGCTCGGCCAGCGCTCTGGCGCACTCGTCGACGAAATCGTCAAGGCGACCGGAGCCGTCGAGGCTTCGATGTCGGAGACCTACGCGCGATTCGAGAGCCTCATCAGCGAGAAGGGCGGCAATCTACAGGCCGCCATCGAGGACAAGACGAACTCGACCATCGTCGCACTGTCGCGCTCCACCGAGGCGCTGGAGAACCTGTTCGCCCACAACACCGGCATCGTCGACGAGCGCGCCGAGACGATGCAGAAGGCCCTGACCATGGGCATCGAAAACGTCCGCCGCACCCTCGAGGACTCGGCCGGCATCGTCGCGCGCACCCTGCGCGACAGCGTCGCCACGGCCCGCGTGGAACTCGAGGAAGAGGCCGGCAAGGTCGGCGATACGATCAGCATCCACGGCAAGGAATTCTCCGAACGCCTCGCTGAGCAGTTGACGCAGAACCAGACCCGCATCGCCGAGGAACTCGCCGCCAACGAAACGCGCCTGAACACGCAGGCCGAGGAGATCAAGCGCCTCGCCTCAGAGATGCTCGGCAACTTCGAGACCCGTGCCGCCGATGCGACCAACCTTATGGGCGACAAGGCGCAGGAAGCCGTCTCCGCTTTCATGGACCGCACCAACGAACTGTCGGACCTCCTGTCCTCGCACACCAAGGACATGGAAAACCTGATCGAGAACTCGACACGTCCGCTGATCGAGCGCCTGACCGGCGACGGACGCCGCCTGGCGGAGCAGCTCGAGGAAGCAACGACCGCAGCGACCGAGCGCCTCAAGGCCGAGAACGCCGCCCTCATCACGGCGATCGCTCGCCGCACGGCGGATACGGTTTCGGCCGTCGAACAGGCCCAGACGGGGCTGTCTGAGAACGTCGATGCCCTGATCGATCGCCTGTCCGCCTCCAACACCGATCTCGCCGGCCTTATCGCCGCGGCAAACAAGAGCCTTGGCCAGCTCGACTCCCGGCTCGACAAGACCACGTCCACCTTCGCCGAGAAAACCGGCAAGGCCGCCGAGTCGATCGCCCAGTCGGTCGACCTGCTCGACGGCAACATGTCGCGCCTCGGCGATGTTTCGGAACACACGCTGCAGGAGGTCGCCTCGATCGCCCACCGCTTCGAGGACCACGGCCGCGTGCTCGCCGCCGCTTCCGAACTGCTCGGCACGGCCCAATCCGGCCTCGCCAACACGCTCGACGAACGTCGTCAGGCGCTCGAGACTCTGACGCAGGGTCTGGTCGGCAAGTCGGAAGAAGTCACCAAGCTGATGCGTTCCTTCGAGTCCGTCGTCACCGATGCCTTCAACGCGGTAGAGGAGCGCACGCGCTCGTCTGCCGACGAACTGGCGATCAAGCTGCGCCAGACGGCAAAGGAAGCCGAAGGCGCGGCCCGTACGTCGGCCGCCGCCGTCACCACGAATGTCGGCGAGGCTATCGACTCCGCCCTGAAGCGGTTCGAGGGCGCAACAGCCGAGATGCGCCGCGTCGCCGCCGAGATGAGCCAGGAACTCACCCAGACGCGCGAGGAAATGCGTCGCGGCATCTTCGACCTGCCCGAGGAAACCCGTGAATCCACCAGCGCAATGCGCCGCGCGGTATCCGAGCAGATCAACGCCCTGAAGGACCTGTCGCGCATCGTCGAGAATTCGGGCCGCGCCTTCGACATCGGCGGCAATCGCGCCCGCAAGGCGGCGCCGG
>JBAQHA010000784.1:0-5223 GCA_049288075.1 Oricola sp. | reverse complement strand
TGTTCCTGTAGGCCTTCATCAACGGGGCGGACGCTTCCTCGTGCAAATGAAGCCCCGCCAGCACGATGCCGGCATTGAGCCAGTTGCCGAAGTTCTGTCCTCTCTTCGCCAGGACACGCGCATAGGGCAGCGCCCGCTCATAGTCGCGCGCTTCCCGGTACAGGCTGCACAGCGAATGATTGAGATTGACGTCATCCGGCAGATAGCGCTCCAGCATGTGCATGGCGCCAAGGGCGGAGGGGGCGTCGTTGACCGCCAGGAAGTGCTTGGCCGAAAGAAAGGCGGCCTCGCGGCGATGCCGCGGGGAAAGGTCGATCACGCCGGCATAGTAGATCGCGGCATGCGTCAGGTCGCCAAGCTTCTCGTGAATCGTCGCCAGCAACAGCATCGAATCCGGATCGCTGCTGTTTTCGGCGATCGCATGGTTGGCGGCGATAAGCGCGAGCCGCATCTGGCCCTGCTTGTAGAGTTGCTTGGCTTGCTTGAGTGCCGCTTTCATGGAAACGAGCCTTTCCTCATCATGAACGGACTACAGAAACAAACTTGCCTCAATCTGGGGATGGCGCTCTCGTGTCCGGTTTGCGACTGAAAGACAGGCACCCGTGCGGGTTTTTCGACTGCCGATGTCCCGGCGCGACGTTGTTCGCTTGCGGATCGCGGCTGACTCGGCTACGGGATGGCGCAATCCCGCGCAGTCCGGGGTCCGGAGCGTAGCGCAGCCTGGTAGCGCATCTGGTTTGGGACCAGAGGGTCGCAGGTTCGAATCCTGCCGCTCCGACCAGCCGGACGGCCGCGTGAGAAGAGACGCCAAAGGAGGGTGCACCGGTGTCAGCCCGTATCTACAGCCCGTCGAAGACCGCCATGCAGTCCGGCAAGGCCAAGACCGGCATCTGGGTGCTGGAATTCGATCGCGCCACGGCGCGGACGGTCGAGCCTCTGATGGGATATACGTCCTCGAGCGATCCGTTGGCGCAGGTGCGGCTCAAGTTCGCCACCCGCGACGAGGCAATCGCCTATGCCGAGAAGCACGGCATTTCATACCGCCTCGACGAACCGCAACAGACCAAGCGGCGCGTCGTATCCTATTCCGACAATTTCAAGTACGACCGCAAGACGCCCTGGACGCACTGATCGCGACAACTCGCGCTTGACCGGGCCCTCCGCTGGCGACATGAAGAATCGTTACGGCCCCGTAGCTCAGCTGGATAGAGCACCGGCCTTCTAAGCCGATGGTCGCAGGTTCGAATCCTGCCGGGGTCGCCAATCGGTCTCAGTTTTTTTCGGGCGCGCCCGGATGCGTCGTGCGTGTGATCGAGACCGGGTCGCTCGCCGGGAACGTGCCCTCGAGGCCCTCGTCCAGTTCCTTTTCGCTATCGGCGCGTTCTTCCGCGCGTTCGGCGCGCCGCTTTGCCGCGGACTTGGCGGCCGTCTCGGCTTCCTCGCGGGACGCGAAAGCGTCCGACGGGCGGCCGTCGATCACGTAGATCCAGCCTTCGCCCTGGCGCGCTATGGCATATTCGGGTGCTACCATTCGGATTTCTCCCTAGTCTGCTGTGTCGGGATGTCTGTGGGAGGGTAACGCATGCGAAGGGCGGTGGTTCCGTCATGGACGTCACATTGGAACCCCGGGCGGCGGTAAGGCGTTTGCCCCTGGTAGCCGATGTCTAGACATACCAGAAGGATATCCGCCATGCGTACCAGAACCATGATCGCCGCCCTGATCTATCTTCCGCTGAACGCCGTCCTGTTCGGCGTCGGCGCCATCGCCGTCCTTTCGATCCCGTTCCCGCCCGACTGGGTGAAATACCTGCTTCCGATTGTAGTCGTCGCGGCGTTGGCGCTGACCGCGCCGGTTGCCTGGTATCTCGCGCCGAAACTGCGGTTGCGCGGAGGTCGGCACTCGGCGCCGCTTCGTTGATGTGGCCTAACGGAGATTCACGCCCGCGACCGAACGCAGGAGCCCGAGGCGGGTTGCGGTTCCGCGGCCGGCCTTCTTGCCTGCCGCTTTTTTTGCGCACGCTTAGTCCAGGTTGATGCCGGTAACCGACCGCAGGAGTAGGCTGACGAGTTCCGGCTGACGCGACGTATCGGTTTTGGCGAAGATCGAATGGAGATGAGACTTGGCCGTGTTGCGGCTGATACCGTGCTTTTCCGAGAACTCCTCGAGACTGACGCCTGCGGCGAGATCGAACGCCAGCCGCGATTCGGAGCGTGTAAGCCGGTAGGAGGCTGCGAACAGATCGATCGCTGTCGTCCGCTTCACGGACGGATCGAATAGCAGAACGGCAATCCCGACATTGCCGAGGAGGGCGTTTCGGTCGCTTTTCAACGGTACGACAAGCAGGCTGTAGGCTTTCTTGCGGGATGGTCGCTCTACGCGGACAATGCCGCCGGCGCGCGCCGGAAGCGGCACGGACGGGCTGTTGAGAGACTGCAAAAGGTCGTTGAACTGCTGCTGCGCGGAGCGATCAAGGATGCTGATCCCGGATCGCACGAGTTCGAGGCCGTCGCGGGCGTCGAAGATGCGCCGCGCGGCCTTGTTGACGAAAGCCGGCGCGCCGCTTCCGATATATAGGGCCAGTCCGAATTCGAGCACGTCCAGGGCGTTGTTCGACTGGATCAGCGCTTCCTCCAACTTGTCGATTCGATGCTCCAGACGCTTGGCGCGCCTCAGGTGCTCGTTGAGAAGCGCCATTTTCGACAGCAGTTCGTGGTCGATCTCCGACTGACCGGGGTTGCGGATGAACCCGTTGAGCAAACCGCCTTGGTTCCCTTTTTCGAGCAGGCACAATCCGACGGAATGCAGACCCCAAGGAACCATGGCCAGATTGTAGAGTTCGGACGCATAATACTCCTCGTCCGATTGCACGGCGCGGCGATCAACCGGGATTCCCGCCGGGATTTTTGCGAAGTTCTGCAAGACGCCGTGGTTTTCCGGCGTCCATGGACCGTTGAGCATCATCAACATCGCCTCTTCGGGAATGTTCTCATAGGCGAGGAGCGTGAATTTCGCGGTAAGGGTGATATCTACAAGGCAAAGTCCCGTATCGTCGGTCGCGCGACTGAAGGCGGAAATTGCCCGCGCATTGTCGAAACTGCCGTCGACGCAGTCGTAGAAGGTGTCAATCGCGGACAGCATATCGTCCTGCATTTCTGCGACCCTCGAAATCCCGGCGGGATTATCCATGAATACTAACTGTTTCGTCCGGCGCGACGAAGGCGTGATCGAAAGTAAAACCGGCACACCGGAAAACAAGATCCCAAATCGGCAGTTTGCGGGCACATGTTTGGCCGTGCCCTTCGCAGCAGGTGCGCTCGAAAAGCCACACGTTCCGTTGAAGTCAATGAAATCAGAGGCCGATTTGCAGGACCTCATCCATACGGATGAATTCGTGAATCGCCGGTTCGACTACTGAAAGGAGAATTCTGCGCCGGCCTTGGCTACGGCGCCCAAGTCATTTGGGGGAAAACGAATGAGTTTCTGGTTCGCAGGCGGATTTCTCGACCGAGGAGCCGTTCAGGCGGAAAGGCCGTGGCGAGGATCGCTGGTCGGCGCCTCGGTAACGATCCTTTCAGGATTGGTCGCGTCCGGCGCGTTCGCCCAAGTCGTTATTCCGAACGGAGGTTTTTCGGACGGTGAGGTGCTTGCTGATGGGGTTTCCCTGACTGTCGAATCAGGTGGAACCATTTCCAGCGCGGTTCCGGGCGGCAATGCGGTGGATGCCAATAGCGGCGGTTCCAACGCCGTCAGCAACGCCGGATTGATCAGCGGACCAGGTCCCTTGGATAACGGCGTTGCTTTGTCCAACGGCACGTCGATAAGTGTCACGAACTCCGGACGCATCGTCGGGAGTAGCGCCGGAATCTCTGGATCGGTTGCCGGGGACGATATATCCAGCCTGCTCAACGTATCCACCGGAATCATCGACGGTTCGAGCGGCATAAGCCTGTCGTTCGGATCGCTATCGAACGCCAACAATGCCGGCCAGATCGTTGGTCATGGCTTCAGCGGCATCTTTCTCGGGCCAGGGGGCACGCTCTCCAACCTCACCAATTCCGGCCAAATCGAGGGCAGCAGTAACGGCATCAGCGCCGACAGCATCCTCGGCCTGACCAATCTCGCCGGCGGCACCATCGCCGGCTTGTTCGCCGATGGCATCATCGTCACCGGCACCTCCCTGGGCAATCTCACCAATGCCGGTCTCATATCCGGTGGCGGGGGGCGCGGTATCTATGTGCCCAGCGATAATCTTTACAACTTCGCGAATCTTTCGACCGGTATTGTCCGGGGAAACACCACTGGGATCGAAGCGGGCGGAACGGTGGGTTTGTTTTCCAATGCCGGCCAAATCATCGGCCTCACGGACTACGGCCTTTCCATCATCAACGGCGGGCTACTTCTTGGCGAGAACCAGCAAGGTGGTGTGATTTCAGGAGCCGATAGCGGCATCTCTCTCACGAATTCATACATTCTGAGATTCACCAATGCCGGACAGATTACCGGCGGGACATTCAATGGCATTGTCTCCACCGGCGGAGACATCACAGAACTCACCAACCTTTCGAGCGGCTTGATCCGCGGCGCCTATGTCGGCATTGCCGCCAACGGGGGCGCCGATCTTGAAGACCTCGTCAATTCCGGCGTGATCGAGACGACCGCGTCCGGCGACACCTCGGGCATACAGGTTTTCAGCGGCGGAACCGGCGATCTCATAAACCTCATCAATACAGGCACTATCCGGAGTGTCGGAGATGGTTCCGGGTTCAACAAGTACGGTATCGGCGTCATTGGCGGCAGGATCGACAATCTCAATAATTCCGGGACGATCGAGGCTGAAAATACCGGTGCGGGGCAAGCGTACGGCATATACGGGACCAACCTCGTCAGCCTGACCAATTCGGGCCGGATATTCGCCAATCTCGGCGCCGGCAACTTTGCGATCGCTGAGGGCGGCGGTGCGGATACGGACCTGACGCTTCTGCCCGGCTCAGTGATCCAGGGCCAGATCGAACTTGGCAATGTGGCCAATACCGACAGGCTGTTTGCGGGATACGGCTTGAACCTGGCGACCACGTTCCAGACTGCGCTGCCCGACCTAATCGAAACCTACGGCGCACTGATGGCCACGAACGGCACCATGGTCGCGGTCGCCGATACCTCGGCGCTGACGGCCGAGGGCAATGCGTGGTCGGATATGATGCGAGGTGTCTCCGGCTCGCTTT
>JBAQHA010000783.1:0-4050 GCA_049288075.1 Oricola sp. | reverse complement strand
ACGGGCGCGGCGACGGCCACGGCGCCGATCGGCAGGCCGTCGGAATTGAAGACCGGCGCGGCGTGCGAATGGACGTCGGCCTCGAAACCGCCTACCGAGACGGCGATCCCGGTCCTGTGGACCGGGGCCAGCGCGGCGCGAATCTTCTGCGGATCGGTCTGGGTCGCCGGCGTGTGCCTGGCGAGCGGCTGGGCCAGGATCGCGTCGACGAATTCGTCCGGCGAGAAGGCGAGGATCGCGAGGCCGGAACTGGTGCCGTGGAACGACAGCGTCTCGGCATCCTCCATCATCACGCGCGTGGCATGGCGGGTGGAATAGGCGTGGGCCAGCGAGTTCAGTCGCGCACCGCGCACGATCGAAACATGCGATGTCTCGTGGGTGACCTCGCTGAGGTTTTCGAGTATCCCGCGCGACGCCGACATCAGCGGCACAGCGGCCTCGCGCAGCTTGGCGAGCCGCAGGATTTCCGCGCCGAGACGGTAGGAACGGTCGCCCCCGGCCTGCTCGACGAAGCCCGCCTCCTGCAATTCGGAGAGCAGGCGATAGGCGGTCGCCTTGTTGACGCCAGCCAGTCGCGCCATTTCGCTCAGCCCGATCTCGAGTCGGGACTGATTGAAATTCGTCAGCAAAGACAATGCTTTCGACACGGTTCCCATGTCGGTTCGGTCCTGTTCCCGGTCGTGGCGTTCGGTCGCCGCGGTGCGGTCCGCGGGCGTTGTTTCAAAATTTATTGACAACGGAAGATTCCGAATGTCAATCTATTTTAGAACCGTCGGTTCGTTATTTGAACCACTACCAGGGAGGCTGCTGTGTTCAAATCCAACATCCTGAAGGGCGCTTTGGTCGGCGTCATGATTCTCATGGGAGGCGCCGCCCAGGCGGAGTATCCCGAGAAGCCGGTGAGCTTCATCGTTCCGTGGCCTCCGGGCGACCTCGAGGATGTGCTGACGCGCATGATCGCCGAGGACTTCCAGGCCGAGTACGGCGTCGCGGCCGCGGTCGTGAACAAGCCGGGCGGCGGTGGCGGTCCGTTCCCGGGCGCTATCGAGGTGGCCACCGCTCCGGCCGACGGCTACACGATCGGCTCCTTCGTCATCGGCGTTCCGGTGGTCGGCCACACGATCGGCATTGCGGAACTGGCGCCGGAGAAGTTCGATCCGCTCGGCATCTTCCTGACATACCCCTTCGTGATCGCTACCAAGGCCGACGCGCCTTATTCGTCGATGGCGGAACTGGCGGCCTTTGCGAAGGACAATGAAGTGGCGCTCGGCCATTTCGGCGACGCGCTGACGCCGACGCAGGTGACCAAGGCCTTCGCCAAGAACGCGGGCTTCGAATGGGGTTCGGACGCGGCATTCGACGCGCTCGACTGCAATACGCTCGCCTCCGGCGACGCCGACGTCATCAACACGACGCTGCAGCTGATCCTGCCGTGCCTTGCCGACGTGAAGGTGCTGACATCCATCACCGACGAGCGCATCACGCTGGCGCCGGAGGCGCCGACCATCGGCGAGCTCGACCCGTCGCTGAACATTGCGCTGTGGAACGGGCTGTTCGTCACCAAGGACACGCCGCAGGACGTGCGCGACAAGATCATCGCCGTGGCGCAGAAGACGGTGATGAGCGAGCGCGCCCAGGCGGTGGCCAAGGAGACCGGCGCGCTGGTCTACTGGCAGAACGCCGAAGACAGCGCGGCGCGTATCGCCACGGACATCGAGACGGTCGGCCGCATCGGCAAGATCCTCGGTAACTGACACCAACGGGCCCGGTCGTTCCGGGCCCGTTTCCTTTCCGGCCAGGCAGAACAGACGTGACGACCGAACGCGAGCGCCGATTTCCGGGACCGAGGCGGGGGCAGCTGATCTTCGCCCTCGTGCTGCTCGGCTTTTCCATTCTGCTGCTGTCGCAGACGCCTTTCCAGACGCGCTGGATCGAGAAGACGCAATTCTTCGCGCAACCGCGCTTCTGGCCCGCGCTCAGCCTCGGCACGATGGTCGTCCTGGGCCTGGCGCATCTCCTCCAGCTTCCGTGGCGGCGCTTTCAGCGAGCCGACCGGATCGAGGTGGTCAAATGGGCCGTCGCGCTGGAATATGCCGGGTGGTTCATGGTCTATGTTCTGATCGTGCCGGTGATCGGCTACCTGCCCGCCACGGTGATCTATGTGCCACTGCTCGGCTGGCGGCTCGGCTACCGCAGCCGCAAGATGAACCTGATCGGCATCCTGTTCGCCATCACCACCGTGGTGGTCTTCAAGGGCATGCTGTCGGTGAAGATACCGGGCGGCATGATCTACGAATACCTGCCCGGCGCAATGCGCAGCTTCTTCATCCTCTACCTGTGAAAGCGCCATGGACCTGATCCTGTCGAGTCTCCACATTCTGGCCCGCTGGGACGTGGTTCTCGCATTGCTGGTCGGTTCGGTCGGCGGCGTTCTGATCGGCGCGATTCCCGGCGTGGGCCCGGCGGTCGCCATTGCGATCCTGCTGCCGGCGACCTTCTCGATGGACCCGATCGTCGGCCTTACCGTGCTGCTCGGCATCTATGGCTCGTCGATGTATGGCGGCGCGATCCCGGCCGTGCTGATCAACACGCCGGGCACGGCGGTCAACGCGCTTTCGACCTATGACGGCTATCCGATGACGATGCGCGGCGAACCGCGCAGGGCGCTGTCGCTCTCCTATTCGGCGTCGTTCTTCGGCGGCATCTTCTCTGTGGTCTGCCTGATCCTGTTCGCGCCGGTGCTGGCAAAGGTCGCGCCGTTTTTCGGCAGCCGAGAAATCTTTCTCGCCGCGTTGCTCGGCATCATCCTCGTCATCGTCGCGCATCGCGGCCAAAGCCTGATCGCCGGCGTACTCGCCGCGCTCGGCATATTCATCCAGACCATCGGGCTGGAGCCGGTGAAGTACACGAAGCGCTTCACCTTCGACCAGGCGTTCCTGTCCAGCGGCATCGACCTGATCGTCGTCGTGCTTGGCCTGTTCGCGCTCAGCCAAGCCTTCACGCTGCTGACGAGCGACGACGAGAAATTCCGTATCACGCGGCTGCGTGGCGGTCTCTTCCAGGGCTTCCGCGAACTGCTGCACCATCCGCGCGTGGCGACGGTCTCGGCCTCCTTCGGCGTGCTCATGGGGATCATCCCGGGCGTCGGCGAATTCACGGCGCAGTTCCTTTCCTACACCTACGCGCAGAAGACCTCGAAGCGGCCGCAGGATTTCGGCCACGGCTCCTCGGAAGGCCTGATCGCGTCGGAAACCTCCAACAACGCCGTGCCGGCGGCGGCGATGGTTCCTCTGCTGGCGCTCGGCATTCCCGGCGAGGCGCTGACGGCGATGATGCTGTCGGTGTTCTACGTCCACAACGTGGTGCCGGGACCGGCGCTGTTCCAGCAACACATGGACTTCATCGTCGCGCTCTACATGGCGCTGCTGATCCTCAACGTGCTGGTCGTGATCTTCCTGCTCGTCGCCACGCGGCCGCTGATCAATGTGGTGAAGATCCCGAACCGCTTCCTCGGCATCACCGTGCTGACGCTGTCCTTCGTCGGTGTCTATTCGTTGCGCAACTCGGTCACCGATTGCGTCATGGCGGCGGCGTTCGGGATGCTCGGATACATTCTCAAACGCCTGTCGCTGCCTGTCGTGCCGATCATCCTCGGCATGGTGCTCGGCGGGATCATGGAGGTGAAGCTGCGCGCCGGCATGGCGAAGGTGAAGACGCCGCTCGACTTCATCGACCGGCCGGTGGCGATGATCCTGTTCGTCGTGATCGTCATCGTGCTCATCGTCCATGTCCGCCATGTCTGGCAGGACCGCAAATCGCTCAAGGAGGCCGAATGGCAGAACAAGCACAGATCGACGCGCTTCGGGGCACTCCTGTCGCGCCGCAAAAGCTCCTTGTCGAAGGCGCGTGGCAGGAAGGTGAGGGCGCGCCACTTGACGTCATTTCGCCGATCGACGGATCGAGACTGACGACAATCGTCGACGCCACGCCGGCCGATGTGGACCGGGCGGCGGCGTCGGCGCGCGCCGCCTTCGAGGATCGGCGCTGGGC
>JBAQHA010000782.1:0-2123 GCA_049288075.1 Oricola sp. | reverse complement strand
CTAAGCTGTGAGCGACACCGTCCTTTCCGTGCGCAATATCTCCAAGCGCTTCGGCGCCATCCAGGCCGTGCGCGACGTCAGCTTCGAGGTTCGCAACGGCGAAGTGCTGGGCCTGATCGGACCCAACGGTTCGGGCAAGTCGACGCTGTTCAACTGCGTGCTGGGCCAGCTGCGCCCGGATGCAGGCGCGGTCTACGTGAATGGCGAGGCTGTCGCCGGCCAGTCCGCCGCGCAGCTCAGCAAGCTGGGCGTTGGCCGGACCTTCCAGCAGCTCTCTGTCTTTCCGCAGATGTCGGTGCTCAACAACATCATCCTGGCAGGTCAGGAACACCACGGCACCATGCTGTCGCGCCTGTTCGGTCCGCCGGACGCGGGGCTGACCGAGGAGGCCGAGCGGATGATCGCCTTCTTCCGTCTGGAACACCTGCGCGACGAGATGGCGGGGGCGCTGTCCTACGGCCAGAAGAAGCTGCTGGACGTGGCTATGGCCTTCATGGCGGGGCCGTCGCTGGTGCTGCTGGACGAGCCCGCCGGCGGCGTGAACCTGACCATGCTGGGCAATCTGAAGGAGCGGCTGCTGACCTACAACCGCGAGAACGGCACGACCTTCGTGGTGATCGAGCACAACATGGAGTTCGTCATGTCGATCTGCACAAGGATCATCGTGCTGGCCGAGGCCGAGATCATCGCCGAGGGGGCGCCGGAGGAAATCCGCGCCAACCAGCGTGTTGTCGACGCTTACCTTGGGAATCGAAATGCGTGGGGGCTGAGATGCTGGAGCTGAAGGACCTCTGTGGTGGTTATGGGAAGGTCCAGATCCTGAACGGCACCTGTTTCTCGATTCCGCGTGCCACCATCACCACCATCATCGGCCCCAACGGCGCCGGCAAATCGACCGTGTTCAAGGCGGTCTTCGGGCTGATCACCGTCACTCGCGGGCAAGTGCTGCTGGAAGGCCAGGACGTTACCGGCCTGAAGCCGCGCCAGATGATCGACAGGGGCGTCACCTACGTGCCGCAGGGGCGCAACGTGGTGCCGCAGCTCTCGGTGTATCACAACCTGGAACTCGGCGGTATCACGGCAAAAGACCAGGCCCAGGTCCGTGCGCGTATCGAGACGGTGACGGAGCAGTTCCCCATGCTCCGCGAGTTCAAGGACCGCAAGGCGATCGAGCTGTCGGGCGGCCAACAGAAGCAGCTGGAGGTCGCCCGCGCCCTGCTGCTCGACCCCAAGCTGATCCTCATCGACGAACCTTCCATCGGCCTCTCCCCCAACCTGGTGCTGGAGGTGTTCCGCACACTGCAGCGCCTGCGCGACGCGGGAGTGACGATCCTGATGGTGGAGCAGAACGCCAGATCCGCCCTCGCCATGTCGGATTTCGGGCTGGTTCTGGAACTTGGCCAGGTCCGCATGCTCGACCGCGCCGACAAGTTGCTCGCTGACCCGCGGGTCGGCCAGCTCTTCCTCGGCGGACATATGGAGGAAGCGGCCGAGCCGTCTGGTGCTCGTTAAGACGGGCATCTTGATGTTCGAGTCATCGACGCCTGCTTACCGCATTCAAAGTCACACTTCGTCTGACCTCACGGTCCGGCAGCTTGATACCATAGCCGACACCATGAAATCCGACGCAATGCCGAACCTCGGGCAGTTGGTTCCGAGGCATCTCGGTTCAGGCACCGATGGGCGGAGACTCAGGTCGCGCCGCCGCCGTTTGCGTTGATCATCTGCCCCGTCACGAAACGCCCGGCGGGAGAGGCGAGGAAGCAGACCACGGCGGCGATGTCCTCGGGCTCGGCCATGTAACCGGCGGGAATGCCGGCCAGTTGCTTCGGGTCATCGCCGGTACGCCCGTCCACCCGCGTCGGCCCGGGCGAGACGGCGTTGGCGGTGATGCCGTGCCCGGCAAACTCTGTGGAGAGCGCCTTGGCAAGGCCCCACAGGCCGTGCTTGGCGGCCGAGATCGGCGCGCCTTCCGCATAGCCGCGGATCGCCTTCATGCCGGTGATGTTGATCACCCGCCCCCAGCCGCGCTCCACCATGCCCGGAAGAAAGGCGCGGGCGGAATAGAAGGCTGAGGTGAGGTCGAGGTCGATCACTTTCTGCCAGTCGTCATCGGCCATCTC
>JBAQHA010000781.1:0-2771 GCA_049288075.1 Oricola sp. | reverse complement strand
GTTCTCGATCAGGCGCGCTGGATCAGGCGCGGAACAGGCCGCGATGGGCGAACAGCGGGTGGCGCGTGCCGATGGCGGAGGGATCGGTATAGTAACGCCCGATCTTCTCGACCTCTTTCCTCGAGCCGAAGATCAGCGGGGTGCGCTGATGGATGTCGGTCGGCACGAGATCGAGGATTCGGTTGACGCCATCGATTGCCGCGCCGCCTGCTTCCTCGATCAGCAGCGCGATCGGATTCGCCTCGTAGACAAGACGCAGGCGGCCACGGGCGTAACCCTTGCGGCCGTCGCGCGGATAGAGGAACACGCCGCCGCGGATCAGGATGCGATAGGTATCGGCCACCAGGGACGCGATCCAGCGCATGTTGAAATCCTTCTCGCGCGGACCTTCGGTACCGGCGAGGCAGTCGTCGACATAAAGCCTCGTGGTCTCGTCCCAATGGCGGTAATTCGATGCGTTGATCGCGAACTCGGATGCCGAGGGCGGAATGGAGACGGCCGGATAGGCTTCGACGAAGGTTCCGAGACGGCTGGAAAAGACGAAAATCCGGGTGCCGTTGCGCTTGGTCAGCACCAACGCCATCTGCGGCCCGTAGATGAAGAAGCCGGCCGCAAGCTGGTCCGCGCCGGTCTGCGCGAATGTTTCTGCGGCGCCCTCCTTCGTCGGCATGATTGAGAAGATCGTGCCGATGGAAACGTTTGTGTCGATGTTTGACGATCCGTCGAGCGGATCGATCGCGACCGATATTGGCGAGCCCGGATTGATCGTCACCGCGTTGGCGAGTTCCTCCGACGCGTAATAGGCTATCCCCGCCTTGCGCGCGCCTTCGAGGAACAGGTTGTCGGCGTGAACGTCGAGTTCTTTCTGCGTGTCGCCGCCAGCGTTGGCGCTGCCGCGCGTGCCGGCAAAGGCTGCGCCGAGCGCGCCTTCATTGATGGATTTGCGTACGAGAACGGCGGCCGCGGAGAAGGCGCGAACGACCTCGGCGATCTGGATCTTCACCGGATCGTTCGAACTCGTGAACGTGTTGAGATAGGCGTCGAGCGTTGCTGGCGTCATGACCGATCCTCCCATCGGGACACGGCCGGTTGCGGGACCGTGTGCCAGTCCAATCGCGGATGCAGGAGGGTTAGTAAAATTTATTTTCTTTATTACTCGAGTAAATAATTCTAACTTGCCCTGATGCTCAACGTCACTCTCAGGCAACTGCGTTCCCTGCTCGCAATCGAGCAAACCGGAAAAATATCCTTGGCCGCCAATGGCTTGGGACTGACAGGTCCCGCAATTACGTCGCAACTCAAGCAACTGGAGGAAGAGGTCGGACTGTCCCTTTTCGACCGCACGCCCGACGGGATGCGTCCGACTGCCGCAGGCAACGCAGTCCTGGAGGCGGCCCATGCCGTGGAAGAACGCCTGAGGGCGCTGCAGGAGGAAATGACCGCCATGCGCGGGGGAAAGCACGGCACGCTGAAACTCGGCGCGGTCTCCACAGCGAAGTATTTCACGCCACGCATGATCGCCGCCTTTCAGAAGGACAATCCGCTGATCGATATCGAGTTATTCATAGGCAACCGCGCCGAAACGATCGACGCCCTGCGCCACCAGCGGATCGATGTCGCCCTGATGGGCCGACCTCCCCGCGACATGGAAGTCGAGGCCGCGCTGTTCGGCGACCATCCGCTCGTCATCGTCGCGCCGCCCGAGCACCGGCTCGCGACGAAGCGCGACATCTCCAAGGAGGTGATCGCGGCGGAGAAGTTCCTTGTGCGCGAGGCCGGTTCCGGCACCCGCACGTCGCTGGAAATCTTCTTTGCCGATGTGCCGGCCAAGCTCGACAACCTTGGCGTCGAGATGGGATCGAACGAGACCATCAAGCAGGCGGTGATGGCGGGGCTTGGCATCGCATTCATCTCGGCGCACACGATTGAGCAGGAACTGAAGCTCGGCCGCCTCGTTATCCTCGATGTCGAGGGCTTGCCGATCCGCCGCCAGTGGTTCTCCGTCTGGCGCGCCGACCGCTCTCCCTCGCCGGTCATGCGCATTTTCCAGACCTTCCTGATCCGCGAAGGCGCCAAATACCTGCCGATCATCCCGACGACCTATCCGGCCGAAATGATCTCCAGCTACATTGCCACGCCGATGAAGCGCTGACGATTTACGGGAAAAGCGCCCGCGCCATTGGCGACGATGCCGAGGCCAGTCCGTCGATCACGTCGAAATGGTGCCGATCCGGCTCAACGACGGCCTCGGTCGCCAGCCCCAGCCCGCGCCAGATATTGGCGAGCAGCGCGTTCTGGCGCACGAATTCGGTGCGCTCGGTGGCCCCGACCCAGCAGATCACCGGCACATCGATGGCCGGTTCCAGCAGCACGGGGCTTTCTGCGCGCGCCTCCTCCATGCTGAGGCGCAGACCTTCATTCATCGCGGTGCGCAGCATCGGCCGTAGATCGTGCACTCCGGAAATCGACATCACCCGGTCAATCCGCTGGAGAGCGCCGTCGGAAAGGCCGGTGCCGCCGCAGATCAGCCGCGTGACGATCTGGCCGCCCGCCGAATGTCCCGCCAGCCGAATCGGCCCGCCGACCATGTCCGCCGCCTTGTCGACAGCCTGCGAAACCGAACGCGCTATGTCGCGAATATGGATTTCGGGGCAGAGCGGATAGGACGGCATCGCCACTGCCCATCCATTCGCGAGCGCGCCGGCGGCCAGATTCGACCAGTAGGACTTGTCGAGCCGCAGCCAGAAGCCGCCATGGACGAAGACGAACAG
>JBAQHA010000780.1:0-6457 GCA_049288075.1 Oricola sp. | reverse complement strand
GATCATGGATGCCTCGAAACTGCTGGAGATGATGGCGCATCACCAGCGTTTGAGAATCCTCTGCCTTCTGATGAAGGGTGAGCGCAGCGTCTGCAGCCTGGCCGACGATACCGGCCTGACGCAACCGGCGATTTCGCACCATCTGAAGAAGCTGCGCGACGCCGATCTGGTCAAGACCCGTCGCGACGCCCAGACGATCTACTATTCCCTCCAGGGCGACGAGGTCGAGTCGGTCCTCGAGACTTTGAACGGCATCTACTGCGAGTGAAGCAGGCGGCGGTCATTTGACCGTCAGGCGGCGCACGATGTCTGCGAAGATCTCCGCCCCGGGCGGCAGTTCGGCATCGGCGCGCATGTTGAGGCCGACCGATCCCATGGTCTGCTCGGTGTCGATCGGCAGGACGGCGAATTCCCCGCTTTCGATCTCCGAAGCCACGACGCCACGCGAGATGATCCAGATCGCCTCGTGTCTGCGCACGAAGGCGCGGCCGAATGAATCCGATACGGTCTCGATCGCCTGGCGTGGGTAGGGGAAGCCCTGCTCGATGAATACCCGGTCGACGAAAGGCCGGATGATCGATCCGACCTGCGGCACCAGTACCGGGAAATCCAGCATGTCGTCGACGGCGATTTGACGGCGTCCGGCGAGCGGATGGGATGCATCGACGACGAAAACCACCTTGTCGCGATAGAGCGGCTCGAAGGCTAGTCCCTGCATGTTCTCCGGCGCAGACAGACGGCCGATTACGAAATCGAGTTCCCCGGTGCGCAACTGATCGAGCAGGACGCGGTTCTCGCCGGTGACGATCACGAGGCGGTTGCGCGTTCCCGTCGCTAGAAATTCCGCCACCGCTTCCGGCATCACCGTCGCCGATACAGTCGGCAACGCGCCGATTCTGATCGGGGTTGCGTCCGTGAGATCGAGCTGTTCGAGCGCCTCGACCCCTGAACGCGCGGCGGAGAGGCTGCGGCCGGCATGGCGAAGAAATACCTCGCCATGCGGCGTGATGCGGATACCGCGCCCGTCGCGCGCGACCAGCGGCCTGCCGCAAATCGCTTCCAGTTCCCGGATCGTCCGCGTGACGGCGGGCTGCGTCAGCGCGAGGCTTTCGGCGGCTCTGCTGACGCTGCCGTGGCGGGCCACTTCCATGAAAGTCTCAAGATGGCGTAGCCTGATGCGGGAAAGCTTATCCATTGCGACTCTGGTATGAATTGGACCAGTATTTTCATTATTAATTTCGGTATGGATATGCAATATCGCGCAGCGGAGGACTGACCAGTGCAATTCGCGTTTCTCAACGGCGTCGCCATCCACTACCAGACTATCGGGGCGCCGGCCGGCAAGCCGACCATCGTGTTTGCCAATGCGCTCGGGACCGATTTCCGCATATGGCGCGACGTGATCGTGCGGCTGGCGGGCGATTTCTCCATCCTCACCTACGACAAACGCGGCCACGGCTTGTCCGATATCGGCGAGGCGCCGTATTCCATGGAGGATCACGTTTCCGATCTGGAAGCGTTGCTCGACCATCTTCGTTTGAAGGACGCGATCGTCTGCGGCCTGTCGGTCGGCGGCGTAATCGCGCAAGGGCTATATACACGGCGAAAGGATCTCGTCCGCGCGCTGATCCTCTGCGACACCGCGCCGAAGATCGGCGACGATGCTTCTTGGAACGCGCGCATCGAAACCGTGGAAAAGGACGGGATTGGCGCGCTCGCCGACGGCATTCTGGAAAAGTGGTTCACGCTGTATTTCCGCCGCGCCGGCAACCCCGAATTAGCCGGCTACCGCAACATGCTGACGCGTTCGCCGGTGGCCGGCTATACCGGCACTTGCGCGGCGTTGCGCGATTGCGACTACACCAGCGAGGCGAAGCAGATCGGCGTGCCTGCGCTGTGTGTGGTCGGAGACCAGGATGGTTCGACGCCGCCGGAACTCGTGCTCGCGATGGCGAAGATCATCCCCGGCGCGCGCCACGAGATGATCGCCGACGCCGGGCATATTCCCTGCGTCGAACAGCCCGAGGCGCTCGTCGCCGTGATGCGGGCCTTCATCGCCGGTCTCTGAGGACATCCGACCATGGGCAAGTTCATGGCGCTGGCCGAAGCGGTTGCGGAAAACCTGAAGGACGGCGACACGGCCGTGTTCGAAGGTTTCACGCATCTGATCCCGCATGCGGCGGCGCATGAGGTGATCCGGCAGGGGCGCAAGGACCTGACCCTGATCCGCATGACGGCCGATCTCGTCTACGACCAGATGGTCGGGATGGGCATGGCGCGAAAGCTCGTCTTCTCCTATGCCGGCAATCCAGGCGTCGGGTTGCTGCGGCGCGTACGCGACGCGGTGGAGAACGGCTGGCCGAACAGGATCGACATCGAGGAGCATTCCCATTCGGCGATGGCCAACGCCTACGAGGCCGGCGCGGCCGGGCTGCCCTGCGCGTTCTTCCGTGGCTACAAGGGCGCAGGCCTCAAGGAGGTCAATCCGAACATCCGCTCGGTGACGTGCCCGTTCACGGGCGAGGAACTGGCCGCCGTACCGTCGGTGCGCCCGGATGCGGCCTTCATCCATGCCCAAAAAGCGGACCGAAAAGGCAACGTGCTGATCGAGGGCATCACGGGCGTCCAGAAGGAGGCCGTGCTGGCGGCAAAGCGCGCGGTGGTGACGGTCGAGGAGATTGTCGACGATCTTGCCGCGCATCCCAATGCCTGCGTGTTGCCGCATTGGACAATCTCGGCGATCTGCGTCGTTCCGGGTGGAGCGCACCCGTCCTACGTGCAGGGCTACTACGGGCGCGACAATGCGAGCTATGTGGAATGGGACCGGATCGCCGCCGACCGCGACACGTTCAATGCCTGGATGAAGAAGAATGTCCTCGACGCGACACCGGAGGATTTCGCCGCCCGCGTCGTCGAATTCAGTGGCGTCGCATGAGCGACAACGGTTTCACGCCCGATGAGATGATGACGATCGCCGCGTCTCGCGCGCTGACGAACACCGACGTCTGTTTCGTCGGCATCGGCGCGCCGTCTGCGGCCTGCAACGTCGCACGGCTGACCCATGCGCCGGACATCACCCTGATCTACGAGAGCGGCACGATCGGCACTGCGCCGGACGTGCTGCCGCTGTCGATCGGCGACGGCATACTATGCGACACGGCGGTGACGACTGTCTCGGTGCCGGAGATGTTCCGTTACTGGCTGCAGGGCGGACGCGTCACCATCGGTTTCCTCGGCGCGGCGCAGCTCGACAAGTTCGGGAACATCAACACGACGGTGATCGGCGGCTACCATCGCCCGAAGATTCGGCTGCCCGGCGGCGGTGGGGCGCCGGAGATCGCGACCTCGTCGGGCGAGGTCTACATCACCATGAAGCAGTCGCTGCGCTCGATGGTCGAGACAATCGACTTCTACACTTCGTTCGGCCACGGCGATGGCGGCGATCATCGGCAGCGCCTCGGCATCGCGACCAAGGGTCCGACGCTGCTGGTCACCGATTTGGCGATCTGGAAACCCGATCCGGAGACGAAGGAATTCACCGTCATCGCGCTGCATCCCGGCGTGAGGCGCGAGGACGTTCAGGCAAACTGCGGCTGGGCGGTAAAATTCGCGGAACAACTTGACGAGACACCCCCGCCGACGGCGGAAGAACTGAAAACGCTGCGCGACCTCAAGGCGCGCACCAAGGCTGCCCATACGGGCAGAAAAAACGAGGCAGAATAGAACCATGGCCGACGCCTACATCTGCGACTACATCCGCACTCCGATTGGACGTTTCGGGGGATCGCTTTCCTCGGTGCGCACCGACGATCTCGGCGCCGTTCCGCTCAAGGCGCTCATGGCGCGCAATGGCGGCGTCGACTGGGAAGCGGTCGAAGAGGTCTATTACGGCTGCGCCAATCAGGCGGGGGAGGACAACCGCAATGTCGCGCGTATGAGCCTGCTGCTCGCCGGCCTCCCGCACACCATCCCCGGCACGACAATTAACCGGCTGTGCGGTTCCGGGATGGATGCCATCATCATGGCGGCACGGGCGATCAAGGCGGGTGAAATCGAAATGGCGATCGCCGGCGGCGTCGAATCCATGTCGCGCGCGCCTTTCGTCATGCCGAAGGCGGACGCGGCCTTCTCGCGCCGCGCCGAGGTCCATGACACGACTATCGGATGGCGCTTCGTCAATCCGCTGATGAAGAAGCAGTACGGTATCGATTCCATGCCAGAAACCGGCGAGAACGTCGCCGAGGATTTCAACGTGTCGCGCGAAGACCAGGATGCGTTCGCATTGCGCTCGCAGGCGAAGGCTTCGGCCGCGCAGGCGAACGGCCGGCTGGCGAAGGAGATTGTTCCGGTCACCATTCCTCAACGCAAGGGCGACCCTATCGTCGTCGACGGGGACGAGCATCCGCGCGAGACGACGATGGAAGCGCTGGCGAAGCTCGGCACTCCGTTCCGCGACGGCGGGTCGGTGACGGCCGGCAACGCGTCAGGCGTCAATGACGGCGCCGCGGCGCTGATCATCGCCTCGGAAGCGGCAGCGAAGAGATACGGTTTGACGCCGATCGCCCGCGTCGTCGGCGGCGCGACGGCGGGCGTGTTGCCGCGCATCATGGGCATCGGCCCGGCGCCGGCGACAAAGAAGCTCTGCGCGCGGCTCGGCCTGACGCCGCAGAATTTCGACGTGATCGAGTTGAACGAGGCGTTCGCCAGCCAAGGCATCGCGGTGCTGCGCGAACTCGGCATTGCCGAAGACGCGGCGCACGTGAACCCGAATGGCGGCGCGATCGCGCTCGGCCATCCGCTCGGCATGTCGGGCGCTCGCATCACCGGCACGGCGGCGCTGGAAATGCGTGAGCGGGGTGGCAAGCGCGCGCTGGCGACCATGTGCATCGGCGTCGGACAGGGTATCGCCATCGCGCTCGAAGCGGTCTGACGAAGACACAGGTTTTTGCGCGCCGCACGTCGCCGCCCTTGGGTCCCGCGGATGGACGTTGAAACGGTTTGTTTACCGTTACCTTAGGTAAAGTTACGCAACCCGGATCCGTCAACCAGTTGCGTTGCGTATGTGTAGTAAGCTGCCGTTCCGGAAGTGAAACGCGTTCCCGCATCGCCGGGAGGAGTAGCTCCCGGGAGGTTTTATGAAGTCACCATTTTCCTCGACAAGGCGCAGCGTCGTTTACGGCGCGACGATGATCGGAACCGTTGCCTGCATCGCCGCGACCCTTATGGTCGACTCCCCCAATTTCGTGAACCTCTCGCAAGACGCCCTGCGTAGGGCGCTGATGATCGACATCCTGCTTCCCGCCGCACTTGCGGCGCCGCTTCTATTCATCTTCATGTCGAAGATCCGCCAATTGAACCTCGCCCGCGAGGAACTCGAACTAATCGCTTCGACTGACAGCCTGACCCGCATTCTCAATCGCGGGGCGTTCACGATGCTGGTCGACGCCTATCTCGAGAAGGCGAGCAAGCAGGAACCGGTGCCCCCAGGCGCTTTGCTCGTCGTCGATGCCGACCATTTCAAGCTGATCAATGACCGGTTCGGACATGCAGCCGGGGACAACGCACTGGTATCCATCGCCAGCACGCTGCAATCGAGCCTGCGCGAAAGGGACCTCGTCGGTAGGATCGGGGGCGAGGAGTTCGGCGTGTTTCTTCCGAATTCCGAAGCGCAACAGGCCGAGATCGTCGCCGAGCGGATACGGTCGGGCGTAAGGGCGATCGACTTTCATCCGATGGGTGATCGGTACAGCCTCTCCGTAAGCATCGGCGGGGTCATATATGATCGCAAGACGTCCTATGACGAGTTGTTCGGGGCCGCCGATCAGCGCCTGTACTTCGCCAAGAAAAGTGGCCGCGACCAAGTGAAAATCTGTTTCCTTTCGACGTTCCTCGATCAGAAGAAGGACATGTCGATTGTGGCCGCTGTCCTCGGCGTATCCTGATACTCACCGCCCGAATGGAATGAAAAACGCACCGGTAGCGAGACCGGTGCGTTTTCCGTTTGCGCTTACGCGATGGATCAGGCGGCGACGCCGCCCCAGATCGTTTCGGCAGTCTTGACGAGAAGTTCCAGCTTGCGGCGCTGATCGTCATAGGTGATCGCATTGCCTTCCTCGGTAGAGGCGAAGCCGCACTGCGGCGCGATGCCGAGTTGGTCGATGTCGCAGTATTTCGAGGCCTCGTCGAATTTCTGCTTGAGCCAGTCGATGCTTTCCAGTTCCGCCGTCTTGGTGGTGATGAAACCGGGCATGACGCGCTGCTTGCCCTTGGGCAGCAGTTTCAGAGGCTCCAGCCCGCCGGCGCGGTCGGTGTCATATTCCATGAAGAAGATGTCGACGCCCGTCGAGAAGATCGCCTCGGCAGCGAGGTCGTAGGCGCCCTCGGCGGCGTAGGTCGACTTGAAATTGCCGCGGCACATGTGCATGCCGATCGCCATGTCGGCCGGACGGTCCTTGAT
>JBAQHA010000779.1:0-3127 GCA_049288075.1 Oricola sp. | reverse complement strand
GCCGAGTCCGCCGACGATCACCCAGCCGAGCGCCGCGCGGGCCTCGGCGCCGGCGCCGAAGGAGAGGATCAGCGGCACCGCGCCGAGCACGGTGGAGATCATCGTCATCATCACCGGCCGGAGGCGGATATTCGACGCCTCCTCAATGGCCTGGCGCACCGACCGTCCACGGTTTCGCAACTGGTTGGCGAACTCGACAATCAGGATGCCGTTCTTGGCCATGACGCCGACCAGCAGCACGAGGCCGATCTGGCTGTAGACGTTGAGGCTGGTGCCGGTGATCACCATGGCGAAGATCGCGCAGGCAAGGCCGAGCGGCACCGTCGCCATGATGATAAAGGCGGAGACGAAGCTTTCGAACTGGGCGGCAAGCACGAGCAGCACGACGACGACGGCGATGCCGAAGGTGAACAGCATATCATGCGACGACTGGTCGAGCGTCGCTGCCTCGGCGAGCGGGATCACGCGCGCGCCGGGCGGCAGCAGTGGCTCGGCCATGCGGACGACCTCCGCGTAGGCGTCGCCGAGCGCCAATCCGCCGGCTAGTCCTGTGGTGATCGCCACGGAGCGCAATTGCTGTTCGCGGTTGAGGTTCGGGGAAACCGCCTTCTCCGACAGGTCGGCGATCACCGACATCGGCACGATGCGCCCATCGCCGGTCTTCAGGAAGATGCTTTCGAGATCGGTCGGGTCGTTGATCGGCGTGGTGGTCGAGATCAGCTTCACCGGGTACGAACGGTCCTGGATATAGACCTGCGCCACCTCGCGGCCATCGAGCAAGGCCTGCATGGCTTCCGCGAGCCCATCGATATCGATGCCCAGGTCGGAAGCGCGTTCGCGGTTGATGCGCACGGAAAGCTGCGGTTGCGTCGTCTCGTAGGAGAGGCGCACCTGCTGAAAGCGCGGGTCCCTTTCCAGTTCAGCGACCAGCTTCTGCGCCGCAGCGCCGAGTTCCGCGTAGGAATTGCCGACGAAGGCGAATTGCAGGCCGTTGCCGGCGCCGCGAATGCCGAGGCTGTTCGGCTGAATCGCGAAAGCGCGCACGCCCGGCACCTGGGCGACAAGACGATTCATGTCGGCGACGATCTCGGCCTGGCTGCGGCTGCGTTCTTCCCACGGCGCCAGCGACAGGACCATGAAGCCGGAGTTGGTCGACGATCCCATGCCCGCAATGGCGAAGATGTCCTGCACCTCGCCATTGTCGCGCATCGGCAGGACGAGGCGTTCGACCTCGCGCATCTTCTCGCGCGTGTAGTCGAGGCTTACGCCCTGCGGCGCGGAAATGCGCATCAAGGCGACGGCGCGGTCCTCCGGCGGGGTCAGCTCCTGCGGGATGGATCGTATCAGCGCGAAGGCCGCCCCGATCACGATGACCGCGATCACCACCACGACGACGGGCGCGTCGAGCGCCTTGTGAAGCACATAGTGATAGGCAACCGTCATCCTGCCGCCAAGGCGGCGCAGCGCGCCGGCGGCGGAATGGCTGTCTTCCTTCCTCGCCCGGATGAAGCGCGAGGCGAGCATCGGGCTCAGTGTCAGCGCAACGACGCTCGACAGCAGCACCGCGAAGGCGAGCACGAAGCCGAACTCGCGGAACAGGCCGCCCGCCTCGCCGGGCAGGAAGGAAATCGGGATGAACACGGCGGCAAGCGTCGCCGTGGTCGCGATGACCGCGAAGAACACCTCGCGCGTGCCGACGACGGCGGCGGCGCGGGGTCCGAGTCCCTCGTTGCGTTTGCGCACAATGTTTTCGAGCACCACGATCGCGTCGTCGACGACCATGCCCGTCGCCAGCACGAGGGCCAGCAGCGTCAGGATGTTGACCGAGAAGCCGGCCAGGTAGATCGCCGCGAAAGTGCCGAGCAGCGCGATCGGCAGCGTCACGGCCGGGATCAGGGTGGCGCGCCAGTCGAGCAGGAACAGGAAGATGACGACGACGACGATGCCGACGGAGAGCAGCAGCGTGCGCCGCACTTCGTCGATAGCGCCGCGGATGAAGGTCGCGTCGTCGGAGGTGACGCGGATCTCGACGCCCGGCGGCAGGATCTTCTGCACATCCGCCGCGGCGGCGCGGACCCCATCGGAAATGTTCAGCGTGTTGGACTTCGCCTGCCGCACGATACCGAGGCCGATTCCGGTCCTGCCGTTGGCGCGCAGCGCGGAGGCGCCGGGATCGGCGCCAAGCGTGACGGTCGCGACGTCCCTGAAGCGGACCCGCTCGTTGATGAAGAGGTCTTCGAAATCCTCCACGGTCTGCACATCCGCCGTCGCGCGCACCACGATGTCCTGGGTGTTGGCGGTCAGCGATCCCGCCGGCACGTCATAGGAGACGCTGGCCAGCGCGTTGCGCAGATTGGCGACCGTCAGGCCGAGGGCGGCCAGGCGCGACTGGTCGACATCGATGCGGAAGACCTTGTCGCGGTCGCCATAGACCGAAACGTCGGCGACGCCCGGCACCGCGGCCAGCCTGTCGACCACTTCGTCCTCGACGAGGATCGTCATGTCCTGCACCGACAGCGTCGTGGAGGTGACGGCGAGCCGCATCACGGCGTCCGCGTCGGCGTCGGCCTTGACGATGCGCGGATCGTCGGCTCCGTCGGGCAGCGCGTTGGCGATGCGGCCGATGGCGTCGCGGATGTCGGACGCGGCCGTTGAAAGATCCGTCTCCGGGGAAAACTCGATGGTGACGCGGCTGCGGCCGAAGGAGGAGGACGAGGAGATGTCGGAAACGCCGGAGACGCGCGCCACGGCGCCTTCGATGACGGCCGTCAACTCGCGGTCGACCGTCTCGGGCGCGGCGCCCGAGAAGGTCGTCGTGATCGTGACGACGGGCTTGTCGACGTCGGGCAGCTCGCGAATTTCCGCGCCGTAGATGCCGGCGAGGCCGGCGACGACGATCAGAAGGCTGATGACGAGCGCCAGCACCGGCCGGCGCACGAACAGCGCGGTGCCGCCGGAAGCGACTGCGTCGGGCGCCTCCTGCCGGTCTTCGCCGGCCTCGTTCGCGTCTTTGATCGTCGCGTCGGTCATGAGCCGGCTCCGGGGCGTGGCGCGCTGTTTGCGGGCTGACCGTCCGCGCCTTGCGGCCGTTGACCATTCGCGCCCTGTGGCTTTTGTCCGCCCGCGT
>JBAQHA010000778.1:0-20396 GCA_049288075.1 Oricola sp. | reverse complement strand
GTATGGTTGACGCCCGAACCGGTCACCGCCCAGTAACGGCTTTGCGGCGCGAACGAGTTCGCGCATTCGGCGATCTGGTCTTCCTTGCCCAGGACTTCGGCGATCAGCCCCGGCAGCCGCTCCAGTTCGCCCATCTCGTAGGCGATCTCGACATCGGTCATCGTGTTGAGCGCGTCGGCAAGGAAAAGCGCCGTCAGCTTGCCCGCGGTCAGCTGCGAATAGAACGCCTTGGTCGAAGCGACCGACATTTCCACGTCGCGCCCGTCGGAGGTGAACAGCACCGAATCCGCCTTGCGCACGAGGTCGGAATTGCGCCGGTTGACGATGGCGTGGATCGTCGCGCCGCGCTCGCGGGCGAGATCGACCGCCCGGTTCGTATCCGTCGTCGTACCCGATTGCGACACTGCGATCACCAGCGCGTTGCGGAAGTCGTAGGCGTCGATCTCCGCCGACATTTCCGACGAGCGGATCGCCAGCACCGGGATCGCCAGGCGCGTTTCGCGGCCGAGCGCCCGCTCGACCAGATGCGCGATGCCGACGGCGGCGACGCCCGCCGTGCCCTGGCCGATCACATAGACGCGGGCGACTCCGCGCGTCACCGCCTTGCGCATCGACGCCCAGATGTCGGTCGGCAGGTGGTCGAAGGCGATCAGCCCACTGTCGCGGCGATAGCGTCCGCGCAGCGACTTGGCGACACTTTCCGGCCCGTCGTGGATTTCCTTTTCGAGGTAGAAGTCGAACGCGCCGCGATAGATGTCGCGTGCGAAGATTTGGATCGGTTCGGCCTTCACCGCAGCCGGCGTGCCGTCGGCGACGCCGCGCATTTCCGGCGCGTCGGCGTCGCCCGACAGCCGGATCACCGATCCGCCCGCCACCGAGCGCGCCAGATTGTAGGACGAGCGCGCCACGTTGCAGAGCCCGTAGACCTCGGATGCGAACATCCAGCCGTCGGCGAGCTTCGCCGCATGCAGGCCCTGCCCGGAGCCCTTCTGCGCCAGGAAGGCTTCGCCCGGGCGGCTCGGGTCGATGCAGCCGACCGCGATCGAGCCGTCGAGCCGGCGGATCGCCGTGCGGAAGCGGTCCAGCAGGTCGTTGCCATCGGCGCCCGCCGAGCGGTGCGCGATCGGGATGATCTTGGCGTCCGTGGTGATCGCCGGGTCGATCGCCATCTGCCGGTTTGTCACCAGTTCGGCGAGCAGTTCGACATGGTTGTCGACATCACCGTTCAGCGCGTACATCGCGCCCAGCGACACACCGGATTTGCCGCTCTCGTCTTGGCTCAGCGACGGATTGTGCGGATGGCAGTTGGCGACCGAGATGACGCCGTGCGACGCCCAGCGCGTATGCGACATCACGCTCGTGCGGGTCGCCGAACGCGCCAGCGTCCACAACAGCCGGTCGCTGCGGATCGCGCCACGCAGCGCCGCGCCGTTGTCGCCGAGCCGGCCGACGAGATTGGCGGTCTTGTAAACGAAGGTCAGCGTGCGGCTGCCGCCGCCGTTCTCGTGCGGATAGACCGACAGGTGTCCGGCATGCAGCGCGCCCCGGCGCTCGTCATAGGCCTTTCTCAGGTCGGCGGGCAGCGCGTCGACGGCCCCCTCCGGCATCTGGATCTGGATCGCGATGCCGGCGGAATCGCGCCCGCGCACTTCCAGCCGGTCGTTGGCCCGCAACACGTTCTCGGTGGCGAGCGCCACCTTCATGGCGGCCCCGTCGAGCGTCTTCAGTTCGTCCGGCACCAGCGCGACCGCTTCACCGGTCTGGGCCACCAGTTCTTCGCGAATCTGCCATTCGTAGTCGCGCAGGCTTTCGATCAGCGGGTCGAGGTCGGTGCGGCCCTTCCTCGATAGTTCGGTCAGCGCCGCGGTCTGCGCCTTGAACGCGTCGGCGAGCGCGATGGCCTTCGAGCGGAAATCGCCGTCGAAGGCAACTGCCTCGGCGACCGCGAACGACATCAGTTCGGAGAACCTCGCTTCCAGCGTCCGCACGGCTTTCTGCAGCGTCTCGACCGCGTCAAGCCCTTCGCCGAGCGCGACGACGTCTCCCGAGAGCGCTCCGAGCCAGCTCGTGTCGGCTTTTTCACGGCCGAACGGGCCGGTCACGAATCCCGCGATTCCACACATCTCTGTTCAGTCCCCCGAATTCCGGCATTCGCTGCGCACGGCCTGTCGCGCGATCGTCCGATTCCGTTTCCGTACTCTTGAAGCGTCGCCGCCGGTTCTTCCACAAGCAAAATCGGCTGGCGAGTGCTCACTTGTTCTTGCATTCTGTAATGCAGAAATTGCGGCGAGATTAATGCCTCTCATGCGCGAAACGCCCGAAAATGCCCCAAAACGGGGCGAATTCTTCCACAAATGTCAGGCACATGTCCGGCGAATTGGGTCTTGCCTGCCGTTTTTGTGCCACACTCATATGTGAGAAATGGTTAATCGGCATATTGCGCCGATGTCCGGCTAAGGCCCGTCCCCCGCCGATCCGGACAGGTGGCAGCCTAACCCCCCTCTCCAGGCTGCCACTTTTAGGCCCTTTTCGCATGGCCGCCGCACGGGCAACCGTGCGGCGGCTTTGTTTTTGGGACGGCCCGATCCTCTTTACATCCCGACCTCCGGCGCGCAGAAATCGGCACCGATTCCAAACGGAGATAATCCATGCACACCGGAAACGCCGGCCTCGCGCCCGTCCTCAATCGCATCGACGAGAATCTGGCCGACAGCCTGATGCGCGTCTTCGAACTGGTGCGCATCCCCTCGATCTCCACCGACCCGGCTTATGCGTCGCGCTGCCGCGAGGCGGCCGAGTGGCTGGTCGACGAACTGAAGCTGATTGGTTTCGACGCCTCCGTGCGCGACACGCCGGGCCATCCGATGGTCGTCGCCCATCACGACGGAGCGACGCCGGATGCGCCGCATGTCCTGTTTTACGGCCACTACGACGTCCAGCCGGTCGATCCGATCGAACTGTGGGACACAGATCCGTTCACCCCGTCGGTGAAGGACGGACCGGACGGCGCCAAGGTCATAACGGGTCGCGGCACCGCCGACGACAAGGGCCAGTTGATGACCTTCGTCGAGGCTTGCCGGGCCTTCAAGGAAGTCCACGGCGATCTGCCCTGCCGCGTCACCATCCTGTTCGAGGGCGAGGAGGAATCCGGTTCCCATTCGCTGAAGCCCTTCCTCGAGGCCAATGCCGGCGAACTGAAGGCGGATTTCGCGCTGGTCTGTGATACAGGCATGTGGAACCCCGAGACGCCCGCCATCTCGACTGGCCTGCGCGGCCTCGTCGGCGAGGAGGTCTTCGTCCAGGCCGCCGACCGCGACCTGCATTCGGGCTATTTCGGCGGCGCCGCGGCGAACCCGATCCACATCCTCGCGAAAATCCTTGCCGATCTGCACGACGAGGACGGCGCGGTCACGGTCCCGAATTTCTATGAGGGCGTAGAGGAGACCCCGACCCAGATCCTGCAGCAGTGGGAAGGCTTAGGCCGCACGGCCGAGAGCTTTCTCGGCGAGATCGGGCTGTCGATCCCGTCAGGTGAAAAGGGCCGCTCCGTGCTCGAGCTCACCTGGGCGCGCCCGACGGCCGAGGTCAACGGCATCATCGGCGGCTACACCGGCGAGGGCTTCAAGACCGTGATCCCTGCGAAAGCGTCGGCGAAGGTTTCCTTCCGCCTCGTCGGCAAGCAGGACCCGGACGCTATCCGCAGGAACTTCCGCGACTTCGTCAAGGCCCGCATCCCGGCCGACTGCTCGGTTGCCTTCGAAGAGCACGGCGGCTCTCCCGGCATCCAGCTTGCCTATGATTCGCCAATGATCCGGAAGGCCAGGGAAGCGCTCTCCGACGAATGGCCCAATCCGGCCCTGCTGATCGGCATGGGCGGCTCGATCCCCGTCGTCGGCGATTTCCAGACCATCCTCGGCATGGAATCGGTCCTCGTCGGCTTCGGCCTCGCCGACGACCGCATCCACTCGCCGAACGAGAAATACGCGCTGAAGTCGTTTCACAAGGGCCAGCGCTCCTGGGCGCGCATCCTCGCCGCGCTCGCCGAGCGCTGACGGGATCCGGTGACAGCGCGCGGACTTGTCCTCGTGCGCCGGGCCAGGACCGGCGATGTCGAGGGTCTGCTCCGCCTCCAGCACGACGCCTTCGGCGAGGATCCCTGGTGCCTTACGCGGCAGGGCTTCGAGGCCTTCTGTTCGAGGCGTGGTATCGTGGTTCTCGTCGCGGTGGAGGATCGCGAGCCCGTCGGCTACGCGATCCTGCATTCCCGACCGTTCCGGCCGTGGACATCGCTCGACTACATCGCGGTTGTCTCGGCCAGACGGCGGTCCGGCATCGGTCGGGCGTTGATGGCGGCAGCGCTGCCTTTGGTGAAGCGAAAGTCGTTGCGCCTTTTCGTGCGCGCGGCCAACGAGGCGGCGATCGCCTTCTATGAACTCCACGGATTCGAGCGCGCCGGCCTGCGACGTGGCCACTATGCCGATGGCGCCGACGCGCTCGCCATGATTCGGGTCATGCGCTGAGCCGCCCGAAACACGCAATTCGATCCTTTCCGTTCACTGCTTGTTTACGTCGCCTTAAATCGCCGCATTTAAGGTTCACTGGCCGCCTCCAGTAGCAGCGTAACGGACAGAATCTGCCCATGGCCAGTCGAAAACGACCGAAAACCCGCGTCGAGCCGCGTTTCGACGACGCGCCGCGTTCGCGCCGTACGGCGGATTTTTCGGTCTCCGACGAAGACCGCGCGGCGCCACCGCGCCGCAAGACGGCGGCGAAAGGCAAGGCCTCAGGCGCCCGCCGGTCGAAGAAGAGGACCGCCCGCGGACGCCGGTCGGGCGGCGGCATCGCCGGCCTCTTCGGCCGACTCGTCTACTGGACCTTCATCATGGGCATCTGGGGCGGCATTGCCGTTGCCGGCGTCGTTGTCTGGTACGGCGCCCAGATGCCGTCCGCCACCACCTGGGCGATCCCCGACCGTCCGCCCAACGTCAAGATCGTCGCGGTCGACGGCACGCTGATCGCCAATCGCGGCGCGACCGGCGGCGAGGCGCTCGGCCTGCACGAGATGTCGCCCTATATCCCGCAGGCCGTTGTCGCCATCGAGGACCGCCGCTTCTATTCGCATTTCGGCGTCGACCCGATCGGCCTTGCCCGCGCCATGGCGACCAACGTCGCCTCGGGCCGGCTGGTGCAGGGCGGCTCGACGCTCACCCAGCAGTTGGCCAAGAACCTGTTCCTGACCGCCGATCGTACAGTCGGACGCAAGGTGCAGGAGGTGCTGCTCGCCTTCTGGCTGGAACACAAATACGCCAAGGACCAGATCCTCGAGATGTATCTCAACCGGGTCTATTTCGGCTCCGGTTCCTATGGCGTCGAGGCAGCCTCGCGCCGCTACTTCAACAAGAGCGCCCGCGACGTGACTCTGCCCGAGGCCGCGCTGCTCGCCGGACTCCTGAAGGCGCCTTCGCGCCTGTCGCCGGCGCGCAATCCGCAGCTTGCCGAGGAGCGCTCCCAGATCGTGCTCGCCGCCATGCGCGACCAGGGCATCGTCTCCGAGCGCGAAATGACGGCCGCGATCTCGCGTCCCGCCACCCGTGCCGCCGCTTACTGGAGCGGTTCGGAACACTACGTCGCCGACGCAGTGATGGGAGAATTGCCTGACCTGATCGGCGAAGTCCGCGAAGACATCATCGTCGATACCACGGTCGATCTGGTGCTGCAGAAATTCGCCGAGAACGCCATCCGCGAGTTGATCGCCGCGGAAGGCAAGGAAAAGCACGTCAGCCAGGGCGCGCTGGTCTCCATCGACAACACCGGCGCGGTGCGCGCCATGGTCGGCGGCTACGACTACGCCAATTCCCAGTTCGATCGCTCCACCGAGGCCAGGCGCCAGCCGGGCTCTGCCTTCAAGCCCTTTGTCTATGTCGCCGCGCTGGAACAGGGCCGCACGCCGCAATCGGTGCGCAACGACGCGCCGATCCGAATCGGCAAGTGGACGCCCGAGAATTACGGCGGCAAGTATTACGGCCAGGTCACGCTGGAGACGGCGCTGTCGAAATCGCTCAATTCCGTGGCCGCCCAGCTGATCATGGAAACCGGCGCGAAGAACGTCGTCGAGACAGCGCACCGCATGGGCATCGAGTCCGATCTCGAGGCCAACGCCTCGCTGGCGCTGGGCACCTCCGAGGTCACGCCGATGGAACTGACGGCGGCCTATGTGCCTTTCGCCAATGGCGGTTATGCCGCCAGGCCCTACATCGTCAAGCGGGTGACGACCCTCTCCGGCAAGGTGCTCTACGAGCAGACCGCCGACAACATGACGCGCGCGATCTCGCCCGAAGTCGCCGGCATGATGAATTCGATGATGGCGAAGACCCTGACCGACGGCACTGCCAGGGCGGCCGCCTTCGATCACCCCGCCGCCGGCAAGACCGGCACGAGCCAGGACTCCCGCGATGCCTGGTTCATCGGCTATACCGCCAATCTGACCACGGGCGTCTGGTTCGGCAATGATGATGGCTCGCCGACCAACAAGGTCACCGGCGGTTCGCTGCCGGCGAAAGCCTGGCGCGCATTCATGGTCGAGGCGCATCAGGGCGTGCCGGCGGCGCAACTGCCGGGCTATGATCCGTCTTTCGTCATGCCTGTCGCCAAGCCGCAGAACCAGCCCGCGCCGCGCCCGTCAGGCTCTGTCGGCGGGCCGGCCCCGTCCGCCCCGGCTGTCCGCGCCCCGCAATCTCAGGCGAACGTCCCGGTCGCGCGCAATTTCTTCCCGCCGAAGCCGGATCGCACCACGACCTCCGCCACCGGCGCGCCGCGCCCGAAAGTCGGTGTCGGCCAGTCCAGCGGCGAGGGAAAGACCGTCATGGATATCCTGATGGGGCGGTAGACGCTCTTATCGAAGCCCCTCGATCAGCGGCCCGAGATGCTTCTCGTATCTGCGCCAGTCCTGCGAGGAGCCGGTATACATCTTCTCGCGCACCTGCATCGAGCTTGCCGTCGTCACCGTGCGCTCCGTCCGGTGGAAATCAATCACGCGCTCGTCCCAGTCGAGCCCGCAAAGGTCGAGCAGTCGCCGCGTTTCCGCCTCCTGGTTCTCCGTCAGCGCCTCGTAGTCGATGTCGTGGATCCGGCCGGGCAGCCGCTCGGACCAGAACGCCATCAGGTCTTCATAGAGTCTGTAATAGGCTGCGATGTCACTGAGATCGGTGCTGAAATCGAGCCCTCGCGCCGGAAAGAACGTCCGGTATATCGACCAGCCGACGGCGACGGGATCGCGCCGCGTGTGGATGATCGTCGCCTCCGGCAACGCCGCCGCGATGTATCCGATGAACCGGAAGTTCATCGGCATCTTGTCGGTCACGACGGGCTCTTGGAAGCCGAGCGTGTCGAGGCTGTCCAGGTAGCGCTGGCGGACGCCTTCCAGCGCCGCCGGATCGATTGCTCCGGCCTTGACCGCCGGTTCCGTCGCCCGGCTGAGGAAGGGCAATTCGCCGGCGCCATGGACTTGCGGATGGCTCGCGAGAATCTGCTCGACCAGCGACGTGCCCGATCGCGGCATGCCGAGGATGAAGATCGGCCTCCTTGTCGCGGGCTCGACGTCGAGCGGCGCCGGCACGCCGTTCTCGAACAAGGATCGGATCGCCGAGAAGTGCGCTTTCTGGGCCGTCATCGCATCCCCGGCCTTTTGTCGCCCGAGGCTGTTTGCCTTCGCGAAGTGTCCGAAGGCGCGGTCCGTGTCGCCTGCGTCGTCATGGGCCTTGGCGAGCGCGAAATGCAGCAGGCTGGCGTCGGCGGGGCCGACGGACGGCAGGATGCGTTCCATCTGCGCGATCTGGGGGTCTCCGGGCGCGTATTTCTTGATCAGGCTGAGGCTGCGATGCGCGTCAGCGTAGTTAGGGCGCAGCGCGATCGCCCGTTCCAGGTCCGCGATCGCCTCCTTTTGACGGCCTATATAGGTCAAGGCGTTGCCGCGATTGTTGAGCGCCTCGACGAAACGCGGATTCTGGGTCAGCGCCTTGTCGAGAACGGCGACGGCTTCCTGCGACCGCCCGAGCGCGTTGAGCGTGCCGCCGAGATTGTTGAGCGCTTCCGCGCGCTGCGGATTCAGCGTCAGCGCCTTGTCGACATAGATCGTGGCTTCGTCATCGCGATGCAGCGCCTGCAGCGCGGCGGCGAGACTGGTCAGGACGTCGGTCGAGTCCGGTTCCAGAGTCAGCGCCTGTCTGTAGCTCGCGACCGCCTGCTCCGACTGGCCGAGCGCGAACAGGCATGCGCCGACGATGTTGTGCAGGCCGGCGACATGCGGATGCTGTGTGATCAGGGCCCGGCCCTGGGCCAGCGCCTCCTGCATCCTGCCCCGGTTGAACAGCGCGAGAAGTCCGTTGATCTGTTGCTGCGTCAGTGGCGTCCCGCGCTGGCCTTTCCGGGGCTGCCCCAGTTCCTGCAGTCCCTCCAGCGCGCGCTTGTTGTCGGGGAAGCGGTCCAGCACCTCGCGATAGAGTCGCTGCGCCTCGACGATCTCGCCCTTCCGGGCGAGGGACTTCGCCTTTCTCAGTGCCTGATCGACCGACAGCGCCGTGCCCATTTCGCCAACCTCGATTGCTTGTGTCAGGCTTCTAGCAACATCGGCTTGTCTGCGTATAGGGGCGGCGGATTTCCTTGCCCGTCAGCGGCCGAATGCCTTCCGGCGCCCGCCGGTCCTGCGGAAGAACGGGTCAGCGGATTCCTTGTGCCCGTTCCGGCGTCCCTAGATATCCGAATTGCGCGCCCACGATTCCAGCAGCGGCAACACCGGTTCGAGCTGCGGACGATAATTCTCCCACCACTGCGGCGCCGTTCGTCCGCGTTCGATCAGCAGATAGGACGGGTCGAGATCGAGGAACCCCAGCAGCGATCGCACGGTTTCGCGGCGGTCGCCCAGCGGCGCCTCGCAGGAGAGTGTCAGCACGTCAAGCCGCAAGAGCTTGCGGTAGGCGGCCCACAGCCGCACGACGCGGTCATAGAATGTCGCCGTCGTCTCCAGATCGAGGAAATTCGCGGTCGCCGCGTCCAGCCAGAATTCCCGCATGAAGCAGGACAGCACGATGTTGCACGGATGATGCGCCGCGAAGACGAATTTCGCCGACGGGAATACCCGGTTGATCAGCCCGGCATGGACGATGTTGAGCGGCAGCTTGTCGATGACCACGCCGTTTTCCGCGCCGTTGCCGGCGTGCCGGTACAATTCGTTGAAATAGGCCTCGCGCAGCGCCTCGATATCGCCCGGCGAGAGCGCCTCCAGCCGGTCGCCGTCCGTCGGTCCGCCAATCAGCGCGCGCATCCGGGCGACCATCGGCTTGTCCTCGACGACGGTGATGGCCGGATGGTCCGCGAGCATCGAATCGATGAAGCCGTTGGTGGCGCCCGGAAAGCCGACCATGAAGACCGGCGTCGCCATGCCGGTGTCCGGCTCGGCGGTCCAGGGCTTCTCATCTAGGCTGGCGAAGGAAACCGTCAGCGCTTCGATTTCCCGGAGAAAGGCGGCCGGATCGAGGCTTTGCGCAAGCGGAGTGGCCTTGATCATGTCGTTGGCCCGGCGCGCGAACTCGAACGCCTCCGCATATTCGCCCAGCCGGTCGCTGATCTTGCCGAACAGCATCAACCGCCCCGCGGCGATGGAGGTCGGCAATCCCGCCTCGGGGATCTTTTCCAGGATCCTTCGCGCGGTTTGCGGCGCATCGTCGCTCTCGGCCAGTTGCGCCATCCGGTAAAGGATGCGCGGATCGCTCTCGCCGCAGGCCTGCCGCGCTTTCTTCAGCGTGGCGCGGAAATCGCCCTGCTGCCGTGTCCGCTCGAAGATGCCGCACAGGTCGCTATAGGCGCCGGCGTGATCCGGTTTCAATTCCAGCGCCCGTTTCAGGCTGTCGATCGCTGCGTCCGGATCTCCAAGACCGTCCAGCGCCGCTGCGAGGTCCACATGCGCCTGCGCGTCGCCGGGACTGAGATCGATTGCCTTGCGGCAGGCCTTGATGCCGTCCTGCGGCCGCCCCAGCGCGGTGAGCGCCAGGCCGAGGCTGGAATGCGCTTCGCCCGACGCCGGATCGATTTGCGCCGCCTGGGCGAAATTCTGCGTGGCCGTCCGCATGTCGCCGAGCGCCACGAGCGCCCGGCCGAGATTGGTATAGGCCTTGGCGAAGCCCGGTTCGAGCCCGATCGCCTGCTTGTGGCTTTCGGCGGCTTCAGCATAGCGCCCGAGCGCCTGCAGAGCCTTGCCCAGGTGAACATAGGCGTCGGCGTAAAGGGGCCGTTCCCGTGTCGTGAGCGCGAAGACGTCGGCGGCGTCGGAATGGCGTCCGATGTCGTTCAAGGCGCTGCCGAGATTGAGCCGGGCCTCGATAAGGTCCGGCTGCAGCGCCGCCGCGCGCCGGAATGAGCCGATCGCGCGCATCTGCTGGCCCAGCCCGGCCTCGATCGAGCCGAGCAGATTGTGCAGGGCCGCGGAGCGCGGATAGCGCGCGACGAGGTTTTCGACCCGTGATTGCGCTTCCTCCAGCCGGCCCTGGCGATAGAGCGCCATTGCCTTGTCCGCTTCCTGCGGCAGCTTGGTGCCGTCGTTCGGTTCCTGCAACGCGCGCAGTCCCTCGAGCGCGCGCTTGTGGTCGGGGATCTTGTCGAGTATCCAGCGATAGGCCCGCTTGGCGTCGTCCAGCGCGCCACGGTTCGCACGGGTTCTCGCCAGATTCAGCGCCTGATCTACGGACAGGTAATTGGCAGTCATCGTTTCGCTTGGACCTAGCTCCGCCTCGGCGATTCGTGGAATGATGCCGGGGCCGCCTTGTCCGAAGCTGACGGTGCGTCGCCTCGCCGGGGAGAGGCATCCGGCAAGGCGCGGAAGCCGGCCATCAAATTGCCGCGCCTCTCGTATCGAAACATGCGCCGGAGCCGTCGTTCTATCGGCCCGAGAGGGGCAAAATGGATATTCAACTGGTTGTCATTCTGGCGCTGACCTTCGTCATCCACCTGATCGGCACGCTCGCCTACGCTTTCCGCATCGCCGGCATCCGCACCGGCCACATCGCCATCGCCTTCTCGCTGTTCAACGTCATGGTGCTGGTCTCGCGCGTCTCCAATTCGTTCCAGGGCCCGTTCCTCGCCAAGCGCGTCGAAACCGCGATCCAGGACCCGGCCGCCTACCATCTCGCCACCGACTTCGCGCTGATTCTCGCCTCAGCCTCCGCCGCCACTGTCGTCGGCGGGCTTCTGATCCCGACCCTGCAGCGCTACGCCACCCGCGCCGTTTCGGGCTTCAGGCGCAACCGCTCGATGGTGCGCCTGATGGCGCGCGCGCTGACGCCGCACGGCGTCGCCGTCCTGATGCAGTCGGCGACCCTGCCGCGCTTCGCCAATCTTTCCGCGCTGCGCCCGGCCGCCGGCATTCCGGTCGGGATCGTCATCCTGAATTTTCTCGCTTCGGCGCTGTGGACCGTCGGCGTGCTGGCGGCGATCTATGCCGGCTCGATCGACCCGGAATTCCGAGTCACCGCCTCGACCCTCTCGGCGATCGTCAACGGCGTCGCCACCATTGTGATGTTTGTGATGATCGATCCCTACCTCGCCGGACTGACCGACGATGTCGTGGCGGGTGAAGCCAGCGAAGCCTTTTTCCGCCGGTTCGTCGTCTGGATGGTCGCCGGACGGCTGGCCGGAACGCTGCTCGCCCAGCTTCTGCTCGTTCCTTCGGCTCATTTGATCGTGCTGATCGCCCGCTGGCTCTGACACCGGGATTTTTCCGGTGAACGCGCCCGAATTCGCGTTGCAAGCAGACTTGCAGGCGCAAAAACCGGTTCTTATATACGCCGCAACGCAGCCACGGCATGTGTGGCAGCGGTCAAATCCGGAAACAGGGACCGCCGATGGAATGCCGGAACGGGTCCGGGCGGTCTGCTTAGGAGAGGTTTAGAAATGGCAAAAGTTATCGGAATCGACCTTGGTACAACCAACTCCTGCGTCGCCGTCATGGACGGCAAGGACGCCAAGGTCATTGAAAACTCCGAAGGCGCGCGCACCACGCCCTCCATGGTCGCGTTCTCCGACGATGGCGAGCGCCTCGTGGGCCAGCCGGCGAAACGCCAGGCGGTCACCAATCCCGAGAATACGCTTTTCGCGATCAAGCGCCTGATCGGCCGCCGCTATGACGATCCGGTCACCGCGAAGGACAAGAAGCTTGTTCCCTACAAGATCGTGAAGGGCGACAACGGCGACGCCTGGGTCGAGGCCGGCGGCAAGAACCAGTCTCCCAGCCAGATCTCGGCGATGATCCTTCAGAAAATGAAGGAAACCGCGGAAGCCTATCTCGGCGAGAAGGTCGAGCAGGCCGTCATCACCGTTCCCGCCTACTTCAACGACGCCCAGCGTCAGGCCACCAAGGACGCCGGCAAGATCGCCGGTCTCGAAGTCCTGCGCATCATCAACGAGCCGACCGCGGCCGCGCTCGCCTACGGCCTCGACAAGAGCGAAGGCAAGACCATTGCCGTCTACGACCTTGGCGGCGGCACCTTCGACGTCTCGGTCCTCGAGATCGGCGACGGCGTCTTCGAGGTGAAATCCACCAATGGCGACACGTTCCTCGGTGGCGAGGACTTCGACATGCGCCTGGTCGAATATCTGGCGAACGAATTCAAGAAGGATCAGGGCATCGACCTGAAGAACGACAAGCTTGCCCTGCAGCGCCTCAAGGAAGCATCCGAGAAGGCCAAGATCGAGCTGTCCTCGTCGGCCCAGACCGAAATCAACCTGCCCTTCATCACCGCCGATGCGTCCGGTCCGAAGCACCTGACGATGAAACTGACGCGCGCCAAGTTCGAGAGCCTCGTCGAGGACCTCGTCAACCGCACCATCGAGCCGATGAAGGCCGCGCTGAAGGATGCAGGCATGAAGCCGGGCGAGATCGACGAAGTCGTCCTCGTCGGCGGCATGACCCGCATGCCCAAGGTGCAGGAAGTCGTGAAGCAGTTCTTCGGCAAGGAGCCGCACAAGGGCGTCAACCCGGATGAGGTCGTCGCGCTCGGCGCCGCCATCCAGGCGGGCGTTCTGCAGGGCGACGTCAAGGACGTGCTGCTGCTCGACGTGACCCCGCTGTCGCTCGGCATCGAGACGCTCGGCGGCGTGTTCACCCGCCTGATCGACCGCAACACCACGATCCCGACCAAGAAGAGCCAGACCTTCTCGACGGCCGAGGACAACCAGTCGGCCGTGACGATCAACGTCTTCCAGGGCGAACGCGAAATGGCCGCCGACAACAAGAGCCTCGGCCGCTTCGACCTCGCCGGCATCCCGCCGGCGCCGCGTGGCGTGCCGCAGATCGAGGTCACCTTCGACATCGACGCCAACGGCATCGTCAACGTCTCGGCCAAGGACAAGGGCACCGGCAAGGAGCACCAGATCCGCATCCAGGCATCGGGCGGCCTGTCCGACGCCGAGATCGAGAAGATGGTCAAGGACGCCGAGGCCAACGCCGAAAGCGACAAGGCGCGCCGCGCCGCCGTCGAGGCGAAGAACCACGCCGAATCGCTCATCGACTCGACCGAGAAGTCGATGAAGGACTACGGCGACAAGGTCTCCGAAGACGACCGCAAGGCCATCGAGGACGCCATCGCGGCGCTGAAGGAAGAAGTCGCCGCCGAGACGCCGGACGCCGAGGCCATCACGGCCAGGACACAGGCGCTCGCCGAAGCGTCCATGAAGCTCGGCCAGGCCATGTACGAGGCCCAGCAGGCCGAGGAAGAGGCCGTAGCCGAAGCTGACGCCGCCCGCGACGCTGCTCGCGACGACGATGTTGTCGACGCCGATTTCGAGGAAATCGACGACGATGACGACCAGAAGAAGTCTGCCTGATCCGGCGTTGAACGCCAGTTCCTCCCGCGTCTCGCGCGGGAGGAAATTCTGTTGAAGGGATAGCGGCGGACCATGGCTAAGGCCGATTTTTACGAAACGCTCGGCGTCGATCGCGAGGCAGACGATAAGGCGCTCAAAGGCGCCTATCGCAAGCTTGCGATGCAGTTCCATCCGGACCGCAATCCGGGTGATGAGACCGCTGAATCGAAATTCAAGGAAATCAACGAAGCATACGAGACGCTCAAGGACCCGCAGAAGCGGGCGGCCTATGACCGTTTCGGCCATGCAGCCTTCGAGAACGGCGGGATGGGCGGAATGGGCGGCGGCTTCGGCTCGGCCGGCTTCTCCGACATTTTCGAGGATATCTTCGGCGAGATGATGGGCGGCGGACGTTCCCGCCGTGGCGGCGGCCGCGAGCGCGGCGGCGACCTTCGCTACAATATGGAGATTACCCTGGAGGAAGCCTACTCCGGCAAGACCGCGCAGATCCGCGTGCCGTCTTCGATGACCTGCGAGGTCTGCTCCGGCACCGGCGCCAAGCCCGGCACCGACCCGGTCACCTGCTCGACCTGCGGCGGCGCGGGCCGCGTGCGCGCGGCCTCCGGCTTCTTTTCCATCGAGCGCACCTGCCCGACCTGCAACGGCCGCGGCCAGACGATCGAGGATCCCTGCGGCAATTGCCAGGGCCAGGGCCGCGTCACCCAGGAACGGTCGCTGTCCGTCAACATCCCGGCCGGCATCGAGGACGGCACCCGCATCAGGCTGGCCGGCGAGGGCGAGGCCGGTTTCCGCGGCGGTCCCTCCGGCGATCTCTACATCTTCATTTCGGTCAAGCCGCACGAGTTCTTCCAGCGCGATGGCGCCGATCTCTACTGCAAGGTGCCGATCTCGATGACCAAGGCCGCGCTGGGCGGCCAGTTCGAGGTCGCCACCATGGACGGCGCTTATACGCGGGTGAAAATCCCCGACGGCACCCAGTCGGGCCGCCAGTTCCGCCTCAAGGGCAAGGGAATGCCTGTCCTGCGCCAGGCGCATATGGGCGACCTTTACATCCAGATCACCGTCGAGACGCCGCAAAACCTGTCGAAACGTCAGCGCGAATTGCTGGAGGAGTTTGACACGATCTCCGCGCAGGAGAACAGTCCGCAATCGACCGGATTCTTCTCGCGCATGAAGGAATTCTTCGGAAGTGGAGAGTGACGGCATGACAACCGCCTTGCAGCAGTCTCCGGTGAAGATTTCCCGGAAGGCGGTGATCAAGGCGCGTTTTGTCGATCAGGTCCGTTTCCTTGGCTCGGTCATCCGCGCCCCGCGCTCCGTCGGCGCCATCGCGCCGACCTCGGCCGAGACCGCCCGGCTGATGGCCTCCAACATCGATGTCGGCTCCGGGCTGCCGGTGCTCGAACTCGGTCCCGGCACCGGCGCCATCACGGAGTGGATACTGCGCACCGGAATAGCCCCCGAGCGTCTCGTCGCCATCGAGTATTCCGCCGTTTTCTGCCGCCTGCTGCAGGAGAAATATCCGCGCTCGAAGATCCTCCAGGGCGACGCCTTCGATCTGGACGGCACGCTTGCGGCGCATCTCGGCGACGCCGTGCCGGAGCGCTTCGACTGCGTCATCTGCGGACTGCCTCTGTTGAATTTCCCGAAGGAAATGCGTTTGCAGCTTCTTCACGGCGCGCTCTCCGTTCTCGCCCCCGGCCGGCCTTTCGTGCAATTTTCCTATGGTCTCGTCCCGCCGGTGCCCGTCGATGATCCGTCCATCTCGGTCACCCGTTCGCGCTGGGTAATCCGCAACATGCCGCCGGCGCGCGTCTGGGTCTACCGGCGCAAGACCTGACGGCGGAAACGGATGGCCGTGCACGTGACGCCGAAAGTCCTTGTCTTCGCAGGCTCCAGCCGCACCGGTTCCTTCAACAAGCAACTGGCCCAGGCGGCCGCCAAGGCGCTGGCGTTGATGCGGGCCGAGGTGACGATGATCGCGCTCGCCGATTATCCTCTGCCTCTGGTCGACGAGGATCTGGTCCGGCAAAGGGGCGTTCCCGAAAACGCCGTCCGGCTGGCGCGCATGTTCGCCGCCCACGACGCCCTGTTCATCGCCAGCCCCGAATACAACGCCTCCATCCCGCCTTTGCTGAAGAACGCGATCGACTGGATCAGCCTCGTCGAGGTCGACGGCGGCCGTCCGGTCCGGCCATTCGACGGTTTGACGGTGGCGCTCGGCGCGGCCTCTGATCGCCCGCATGGCGGCGCGATCTGCCTCCAGCACCTGCGCGCCGTTCTGGTGGAGGCCGGTGCCCTTGTCGTGTCGCAACAGGTGTTGCTGGCCGGCGCCGCGACCGGCTTCGGCGACGACGGCATGCCCGCGGACCGGATTTCCGGGCTCGACGGCGCCTGCAAGGCGCTGCTCGACCACTGCATGCCCGGCCGCGGCCGTTGAACTGCCCGCGCCCCTTGTGACGTGTGGCGCGCTGTGCCATGTGACGCCAACGCGAAAACCGCAGATTCGGGACGGGAGATCGCATGACCAATCGCCAGGCGAAAGACCAGCTCATTGTCGCCCTTGACGTTCCCACGGCGCTGGAAGCCGCCGGAATCGTCGAAAGTCTTGGTGAAACCGTCGACTTCTACAAGATCGGCTACCAGCTCGCCTTCTGTGGAGGCCTGCACCTCGCCGACGAACTGGTACGCGCGGGCAAGCGCGTCTTCCTCGACATGAAATTGCTCGATATCGACAACACCGTCGCCAAGGGCGTCGAGGCGATCGCGCGCTCCGGCGTCTCGATGCTGACGATCCACGCCTATCCCAAGGCCATGGCCGCCGCCGTCGAGGCCGCTTCCGGATCGGGCCTTTGCCTGCTCGGCGTGACGGTGCTGACCTCGATGGACGACACCGATCTCTCCGACGCCGGCTATCACGACAACGCCGCCACGCTGGTGCTCAAGCGCGCCCGTCAGGCTGCGAAGGCCGGCATGGGCGGCATCGTCTGCTCCGCGGCCGAGGCGGAGGCCGTGCGCGAGATCGTCGGGCCGGACCTTTTCGTCGTCACGCCGGGCATCCGGCCGGCCGGCGCGGACGCGGGCGACCAGAAGCGCGTCGTCACGCCCGCCGATGCGATCGCCGCCGGCGCGAGCCATCTCGTCGTCGGCCGCCCCATCGTCGCCGCGCCGGATCGCAAGACGTCGGCGCTGTCGATACTGGAAGAAATCGAATCCGCGCTTGCGGGCGGTACAATCTGAGGGAGAGGACCATGGCAAAGGGATACTGGATCGGACGCATCACGGTGCGCGATCCCGAGCGCTACAAGGACTACGTCACCACCGCGACGCCCGCCTACAAGGAATACGGCGCGAAATTCCTGGTGCGCGGCGGCCGCTACGAGGAGGTCGAGGGCGAGGCCCGCTCGCGCAACGTGGTCATCGAGTTCGAGTCCTACGACAAGGCGCTCGCCTGCTACAATTCGCCGGCCTACGTCGCCGCCCGAAAGATTCGCCAGGAAATCGCCGACGGCGAGCTGATCGTCGTCGAAGGCGTCGATTCCTGAGCATTTGCAGCGAACATGCATGCATGATCAAGGACTTGAGCGGCGTTTCGGCGCCGGTTCTCAAGGATTCCTTCATGCGACTTCCGTACAATGTATGCACGGAATAAAGATGTAAGATGTTGCAACGCACCATTTACATGTTAACTTTCGGGTAGCGGAGGGCTCTGGCCACGCGCCGGTCTTCGGGCCGGAACAGGAAAGGCAGGCAGGCGATGTTCTACCAACTTTATGAAATGAACCACGCTCTGATGCAGCCATGGCGGGCGGCTGTCGATGCAACCCACCTGTTCTACCGCAATCCGCTGAATCCGATTTCCACCACCCGCGCGGGCCGCACCGCCGCCGCATGGTGCGAAGTCTTCGAGCGCACCACCCGCCGTTACGGCAAGCCGGGTTTCGAACTGCCGCAGACCGAAATCGACGGCGAGACAATCGACGTCACCGAGACGATCGTCTGGTCGAAGCCGTTCTGCAACCTGATCCACTTCCAGCGCAAGCTCGCGAAGCCGCGCCCCGAGGACCCGAAGGTGCTGCTTATCGCGCCGATGTCGGGCCACTATGCGACGCTGCTGCGCGGCACGGTCGAGCGTTTCCTGCCGGAGGCCGACGTCTACATCACCGACTGGACCGACGCGCGCATGGTGCCGCTCGCCGACGGTACCTTCGATCTCGACGACTACATCGATTATGTCATCGAGATGCTGCACCTGCTCGGGCCGGACACCCACATTGTCGGCGTCTGCCAGCCTTCCGTGCCGGTGCTCGCCGCCGTCTCGCTGATGGAAGGTCGCAACGATCCGAACGTGCCGCTTTCCATGACGCTGATGGGCGGCCCGATCGAGACGCGCTGCAATCCGACCGCCGTCAATCGCCTCGCCGAGGAAAAGGACATCGAGTGGTTCGAGAAGAACGTCATCATGCAGGTGCCGTTCCCGAATCCCGGCTTCATGCGCAGCGTCTATCCGGGCTTTCTGCAACTGACCGGTTTCATGTCGATGAATCTCGACCGCCACCTGATCGCGCAGAAGGACTTCTTCATGCATCTGGTGCGCGACGACGGCGACTCGGCGGAAAAGCACCGCGAGTTCTACGACGAGTACCTCGCCGTGATGGACTTGACCGCGGAGTTCTATCTCCAGACCATCGAGACCGTGTTCATCAGGCATGCCCTGCCGACCGGCACGATGACGCATCGCGGCGAGAAGGTTGATCCGTCGGCGATCCGCCGCGTCGCCTTGCTGACCATCGAGGGCGAGAACGACGACATCACCGGGCGTGGCCAGACCAGCGCCGCCCTGCAACTATGCTCGTCGATCCCCGACGCCATGAAGAGCCACTACGAGCAGCCGCGCGTCGGCCACTACGGCGTATTCAACGGGTCGCGCTTCCGCAACGAGATCGCTCCGCGCATGCTCGATTTCATGCGCGCGCGCTCGCGCTTCGCGGTCGCCGGTGGCAAGCGCAAGCCGGCCGCCTGAAAGGCCGTTTTTCGGAGGAATACACGCGGGCGCCGGTGACGGCGCCCGCTTTGATTCTGCCATCCCCGCCGCGCGCGGTAACCATACTGTGAGGAACCCGGACGCTCCGGTTGTTAAAACCGCCATTGCCGGTTAACGTTTGGTTAACCTTGTGGTTACGCGTTTGAGGGGAGTTCCGGGGTGGTTCGGATCGTATCGGCTTTCGCCAGTGCGGCAATGCTTGCCGCAATTCTTCCTGCCTCCGCGCACGCGGCCGGGGCCATGATGACCGGCGGCCTGACGTCCCAGCCGATCGGCCATTACGATTTCTGCCGGGTCTATCGCGACGAATGCGAGCGCATCCCCGGCAAAGGCGCCGAACTCAAGCTGACCCCGGCCAACTGGAGCGCCATTCTCAACGTCAATTCCACCGTCAACATGGTGATCGAGCCCAAGAGCGATCTCGCCATCTACGGCAAGGAGGAGGTCTGGACATATCCCGACCGTTTCGGCGACTGCGAGGATTATGTTCTGCTGAAACGCCAGCTCCTCATCAACGAAGGCTTTTCGCCCTCCGACCTGCTGATTACCGTGGTGCGCAAGCCGGACGGCGAGGGCCATGCGGTGCTCACCGTGCGCACGAACCGCGGCGATTACATTCTCGACAACCTGACCACCAAGGTCATGCTGTGGAAGGATACGCCCTATACCTATCTGAAGCGCCAGGCGGAGGATCACGCCGGGCACTGGGTGTCGATCGAGATGCCTGACCAGACGGTCGTCGGCTCGGTAAAGTAGATCCCGTCAGGGTCCGGCGAGACAGTCGAACCGGCGCAGTCCCTCGCCTGAAAACATGAGCGTCCGCGTGCCCGCCTGGCGCCGGATCCAGCCTTCGTCCAGGAATTTCTCCAAAACCGCCGCGCCGACGCTTCCGGCCAGATGCGGCCGGCGTTCCGACCAGTCGAGACAGGCGCGGCAAAGCGGTCGCTTCCCGCCCTTCAGGGCGTCGAGATCGATCCCGAATTCCGACAGGACCTGCTCGCCCTTCGCGGTGAGATTCACGTTGCTGTCGTCGCCTGCGAGCGCGTCCTTGCCACGCAATCCGTCGAGCAGCCGCACTCCCATCGTTCCGGCGAGATGATCGTAGCAGATCCGCGCCTCGCGCAGATTCGCGTCGCGCGGGCCGGCCCTGATCCGCGCCGGATCCGGGCTATGCGACAGCACGCTCAGTGTTTCGACCAGATGCGCCGCGTCCGGCCCGCTGATCCGGTAGTAGCGATGTCGGCCCTGGCTGGCGACCGCCAGCAGCCCGCCGTCGATCAGCCTGGCGAGATGCGAACTCGTTGTCTGCGGGCTGACCCCGCCCGCCCGCGCCAGTTCGCCCGCCGTCAGCGCCCGCCCGTCCATCAGCGCCAGCATGATCTGCGCGCGCGCAGGATCGGCGAGAAGCGCGGCCAGCCGGGCGATGTTGGGGCCGGCGGATTCGATCGTCTGTGTCATGCCGCGAAACTAGCCCAAAACG